>NZ_JACJSA010000021.1 GCF_014697545.1 Oscillatoria sp. FACHB-1407
GCCATACATGAGAGAACCAGATACAGGCTCACGGATACCATCGATGTCTACAGGAGGTGCAGCAACGAAGGCAATGATGAAGCAGATGGTTGCAGCCAGCAATGTGGGGATCATCAACACGCCGAACCAGCCTACATACAGGCGGTTGTCAGTGCTAGTAACCCACTGACAGAACTGCTCCCACAGATTTGCGCTCTCGCGCTTCTGAAGTACGGTCGTCATAGGTAATGAGTGCTTGTTATGTGTACAAAAATTTACAGTCGTTTATACGACTATATATGAAGCTTACGGGATTTATTTCAGTTTGTAAAGGAGATTGTGAGTAAATACTTCTGAATTATTAATTTTCGTTCAGAAATTTATGACGCAACCAAATAATGCGTAAAACCCATCAATTAAAGCTCTTTACCAGCAAGCTTGCATTCCACCCAACATCCCTGGATCTTCTGTAGACCTACCCTGGCCATTCCTAGAGCTAGTTTTCAGGCTCAGGCTCAATATTCTGTTTCATAATTAGAAACATTACTTGTTTAAGAAATATTTTTCATTTCAACCGTGTTACCTGTCATTACCTACAGTCCCGCTTACACGGTGGTTCCCACCTATGAGTGTTTTAATGCCTGCACTTATTGCAATTTTCGGGTACAACCAGGAACGGATGAGTGGCTGAGTTTGACCCATGCTGAAGCTGAGTTACAGCAGTTGCAAGCATGCGGAGTCATTGAGATTTTGATCTTGAGCGGTGAGGTGCATCCCCTCCATCCTCAGCGATCGGAGTGGTTTCAACGGATTTATGCGTTGTGTGAGTTAGCCTTACGGCTTGGCTTTCTGCCTCACACCAATGTGGGACCCCTGAGTTTTGAGGAGATGGCCGCTTTGAAACAGGTGAATGTATCGATGGGGTTGATGGTGGAGCAGGTAACCCCAAAATTGTTACAAACCGTTCACAAATATGCTCCCAGTAAAGTTCCAGAGGTGCGGCTACAACAGTTGGCATGGGCAGGGGAACTGAGAATTCCCTATACGACAGGATTGCTGTTGGGTATTGGGGAGACGCAAGCTGATTGGCGGGATACGTTGCAGGCGATCGCCCATCTACACTCCAAATGGGGTCACATCCAGGAGGTCATCCTGCAACCTCACAGTCCGGGGCAATCACAAGCCGAGCAGGGCAACCCATTTCCCGCTGAGAAATTAGTTGAAGTCGTGGCGATCGCCCGTGAAATTCTCCCTGAGGACATCACCTTACAAATTCCTCCCAATCTAATTCCAGAGCCATCAATCCTGCTGGCCTGTATTGCAGCAGGTGCCAGAGATTTGGGGGGCATTGGTCCCACCGATGAGGTCAACCCTGACTATCCGCATCCCCATGATGAGGCGATCGCGATAGTCCTTAATCAAGCAGGTTGGCAATTAGTACCCCGTTTACCGATTTATCCCAAATATGACAAATGGTTGCCCCCACAATTACAGGAGGCAACCCAACGATGGCGTGAAAAATTGAAGACGCAACAAAAAACGTAGCAGGGGTTTGGCAATGCCAAACCCCTGCTAAACCCTTGGGTTAGGACGGAGTGCAGGGGTTTCATCCCTGGCTGGGGACACAGTCCCACACCCCCATGTCCTAAATAAAGTGGCGGTCGCCATAAATCGGCATTAGAAGAACGCAGGCTGATGACGAATCAGGCTCAAGAACTCTTCGCGAGTCTTTGAATCGTCCTGGAAAACACCCAGCATGGCACTCGTGACCGTCCAGGAACCTGGTTTTTGCACACCACGCATGACCATGCACATGTGAGTTGCTTCCATTACAACCGCAACACCTCTCGGCTCCAGGATTGCCTGGACTGCTTCAGCAATCTGGCGAGTCAACCGTTCTTGCACTTGCAGACGACGAGAATACATTTCAACAATGCGGGCTAACTTGCTCAACCCCACCACTTTCTGGTTAGGGATGTAGGCAACGTGAGCTTTACCCATGAAGGGCAGCATGTGATGTTCACACAAGCTGAAAACGTTGATGTCTCGCACCAACACCATCTCGTTGTGTCCCTCGTCAAAGATGGCGTTATTGACCAATTCTTCCAACGACTGATTGTAGCCACTGGTCAAAAACTGCATTGCCTCAGCAACCCGTTTGGGGGTTTTGAGCAGACCTTCCCGATCGGGATCTTCACCCACCCCAATTAACATGGTACGCACCGCTTCCATCATTTCTTCGGTAGAAACTTCTACCGTTGCCTCACGATTGATAGTTTGCCCGCTGGGCGTCGTGCGGTCAGGACGGACAGAAACATGGATGGGTTCAGGAGTTTCTGAGGATTGGGGCTTTGAGGTCTGTTGGTTAGAACCGTTGTGGCCGTTAGAAGCAATAGTCATAATGATCTAAGTCAAGTCTCCGAGAGTGATTGGACAAACGTAAACACACGAAACTTTAGAGCGCGCCACCGCTGGGCATTACGGTCAATTCTTGGATCACGGCATGAGAAGGCAGTGAGGCAGCATGAAGAATTGACTGAGCCACAACGTCAGGAGTCAGCATTTTGGAGCGATCAAAATCAGCCTGTACCGTATCGGTATCCCAAATGGGAGTATTCACCGAACCGGGGCTAATAACGACAACCCGAACGCCATGGGGACGTTCTTCTGCCGCCAGGATTTTAGAGAGGCTGATCAGTCCTGCTTTGCTGACGCTATATGCCCCCCAATCTGGAAAGGAGGCATATCCCGCGATCGACGCAATATTGATAATGGTGCCCTGCTGGCGATCGCGCATCCCCGGCAGAACCGCCTGAATACACAGCAAAACACTGGTCAGATTGAGGTTGAGTACGGCTTGCCAATCTGCCAGAGGCATCTCTGCCAGAGCACCTGTATATCCCATACCAGCGTTATTGACGAGGATATCAATGGGATGACGAGCCGCAATCTGGGCGATCGCCTCCCGCACCTGCTCGACCTGAGCTAAATCGAGGGAGTAGGTATTGACCTCGACCCCCTGCTGGCGGGCTTTGGTGGCGACCTCCTCAAGGCGATCGGCTGAGCGACCAATCAGCACTAAATTTGCCCCTGCCTCCGCAAAAGCCAGGGCAGTTTCTCTGCCAATTCCACTACTTGCTCCC
Source organism: Oscillatoria sp. FACHB-1407 (assembly GCF_014697545.1). Taxonomy (GTDB): domain Bacteria; phylum Cyanobacteriota; class Cyanobacteriia; order Elainellales; family Elainellaceae; genus FACHB-1407. The sequence goes on from NZ_JACJSA010000021.1 coordinate 3,123, forward strand.
GTAATGAGGGTGCAACGATTGGTTAAAAGCGTCATAAAGAATGAAGGTTGAGCAAAGGTTAGGGGCAAATGGAAAAAATTCTTGGCGTTAGTCAACTGGAGCCTGTGGCGAGGGCAAGCCGTACATGTTGACTCAAAAGGCAGTTTTAATGATTGAGAGAAGGATTTAAGCTAAGCATGAGGCAGTTTCCACCCTTAGTTGGGGACGAACCTGGAAGGGGTTGCTCGCTCTATCTTGGCGGCTGAGTTGCATCTAGAGAACTAGCAAGCGAGTGAGCGAGGGAGCTAGCAAGAGGTCGTAACCCAGGAGTGATCGGCGGAAACAAGAGTGAACCTCAGCGACATCGCAACATGAACAAATTTGTAAAGAATTGTATCTTACAACATTATAACATCGTCGCTTACCGAATCCATGTTGCTCAAATAACGTTGTTCAAACCACTAATTTTTCGGCTAACTTACGCTGGTACTTCTGTGAACATGCCGATCGCCCGGAATTTTTGATAGCGCAGTTCCCGTCGCTGAGCGTGGGTCATTTGAGTTAGCTCATCTAGGTTTTGAACGAGTGCCGCTTTCAGCACCTCTGCGGCTTTGATGGGGTTGGAATGAGCACCTCCAATTGGCTCAGTCAAGATTTGATCGAGGATACCCAAATTCTTCAAGTCTTGTGACGTGATTTTCAAGACTTCTGCTGCCTGGGGTGCTTTGCCTGCATCTTTCCAGAGAATTGCCGCACAGGCTTCGGGGCTAGCCACGTAGTAAACAGAGTGTTCAAACATCAGGAAGCGATCGCCCACCCCAATGCCCAACGCCCCACCGGAGCCACCTTCGCCAATCACCGTACAGATAATTGGCACCTCTAAGCGAAACATTTCTCGCAGGTTGTAGGCGATCGCCTCTCCCTGCCCTAACCGCTCCGCCTCCACTCCAGGGTATGCACCAGGAGTATCAATGAAAGTGAGAATCGGCATTCCAAAGCGGTTGGCGTGTTCCATCAATCGCATGGCTTTGCGATAGCCACCGGGGGATGCCATACCAAAATTGCGGGTGACATTATCTTTGGTATCGCGTCCTTTCTGGTGTCCCAACATTACGACCGGACGACCGGCTAACCGAGCCACTCCACCCACCATTGCAGGGTCATCTGTGCCAGTGGAGCGATCGCCATGCAACTCCAACCATTCATCCGTCATCGCCTGGATGTAGTCGAGGGTGCTGGGACGACGGGGATGACGCGCCACCTGCAAGCGTTGCGACGGGGAGAGATTGCTAAAAATTTCTTGCCGAAGCTGGGCGGCTCGCATCTCCAGATTTTGAATCTGGTCAGACACATCGACATCATTTTCCTCCGCCAATTCGCGAATTTGAGTGATGCGTGCCTCTAACTCCATCAGAGGCTTTTCAAAATCAAGCAGAATCGGTCGGCGATCGGAGTTACTCATGGGGCTACTGGAGATAGATTCAAGGGAGCGTTACAGGGTTAACGCTGTGCCGTTTGTTCATCACAACTATGTTTGTTCATCACAACTATGCATCACAACGGTTATGCGTTACCCATAACGACACCTCGAATGAAGTGCAATACTTCAGAATTCTAACAAAGTGTGTCGCGTCATCGGGCAATGGTCAACAGTCAGTCATGGGTATTTGAGCGCGATCGTCTGAGAGGCTAAGCTGCATAGCCCACACCCCTTTGCTCTCGCCCCCTGCCACACTAGGTTCTTTGCCTGACCATCAGTAAATCTCTATGCACTATTCTCAAGGACGCTGATAATCAAATCCTTGATCTTTCAGTAGCTCTGGGTCTGGCTCTACGGTATTGTGGGAAGAGGGTATTGACCTATTGATCACACATTTTTTCCCTACTTAACAAGATTTAGTTTTACATGACTTCTACCCATCCTCCTCTCTCAGCGAGTGATTTTCCCGCTGACTCTCATCCGTCCTCTGCAAGCCATCGCAAAGCGAAAGCACTAAAGACCGGAAGCCGTCGCCCTGCAAAGGAATTGTGTAGCGAATGTGGGTTGTGTGACACCTATTACATTCACTACGTGAAAGAGGCTTGTGCCTTTCTCAATCAGCAGGTGGCGGATCTAGAGGAACAGACTCACGGACGGAGCCGTGATCTGCGAAATCCAGAGGATCTGTATTTTGGGGTAAATCAAACCATGATGGCAGCCCGCCGGATTGAGCCGATCGATGGGGCACAGTGGACGGGCATTGTTAGCTCGATCGCCATTGAGATGTTGAATCGCGGTCTGGTCGAAGGCGTCGTGTGTGTACAAAACACCAAAGAAGACCGTTTTCAACCGATGCCTGTGATTGCTCGTACTCCAGAAGAAATTTTGGCAGCACGGGTGAACAAGCCAACCCTATCGCCGAACCTCTCGGTTTTAGAACAGATTGAGCAGTCAGGCATGAAACGACTGCTAGTGATTGGGGTAGGATGCCAGATTCAGGCTTTGCGGGCGGTTGAGAAGAAGTTGGGTCTGGAAAAGCTGTATGTATTGGGCACGCCTTGTGTCGATAATGTGACTCGTGAGGGATTGCAAAAGTTCTTAGAAACCACCAGTCGATCGCCCCAAACGGTGGTTCACTATGAATTTATGCAAGACTATCGGGTTCACTTCAAACACGAAGATGGTTCCGTTGAAACCGTTCCCTTTTTTGGGCTGAAAACCAATCAACTCAAAGATGTGTTTGCCCCATCCTGCATGAGTTGTTTTGACTACGTCAATTCCTTAGCCGATCTCGTGGTGGGTTACATGGGTGCCCCTTATGGATGGCAATGGATCGTCGTTCGCAATGATTTGGGTCAGACCATGTTGGATTTGGTGTGGAATCAGATTGAAACCCAACCCGTGATGTCGCAGGGCGATCGCCATCAGGCTGTGCAGCAGAGTATTCCAGCGTATGACAAAGGCGTAACTCTGCCGATGTGGGCCGCCAAACTCATGGGCGTAGTGATCGACAAAATCGGTCCCAAAGGGTTGGAGTATGCCCGGTTCTCGATCGACTCCCACTTCACCCGCAACTATTTGTATCTGAAGCGCAACCACCCCGAAAAGCTAGAGGCACACGTCCCCGACTACGCCAAGCGCATTGTGGAACAATACGAGTTACCCGATTAAAGGATGCTTAGATAAATTGCTCCTTCTCGAATAAAAATGCTATTCTCAAGCGGAAAACTTGAGGCAATTAGCCTAATCCAGCTTTGATGCTGGAGCGGAGGAACCAGTTATTGGGGCGTATCTCTGGCACCAGAGAAGGAGATTTCTCACTTCTAGCCCGCCAGCTAACTTCGTCGGCTTTGAGGAAAAACATGGACAATTGGCAGGCTGTTACCGCACTGGTTACGTTTGCAACAGTTATCGCGCTGATCATGACTGAATGGCTGCATCTAATGATTGCGGCTATGTTGGGGGCGTTGTTGCTGATCTTCCTCAACATCATGACCCTGGATGAGGCGATCGCCTACATCAGCAAAAGCCACGCTACTTTAGGCTTATTTTTTGGTGTCATGGTGATGGTGCGTGCCTTTGAACCCACCAAGATTTTTGAGTATTTGGCAACTCAGATCGTGATTCTCGCAAAAGGCGAGGGGAAACGGTTGCTGTTGGGCGTCGTAGCGATTACTACACCCATTTGTGCAGTGCTACCGAACGCCACAACGGTTATGCTGCTGGCTCCACTCATTCCACCGATGGCGGAGGAACTGGGCGTGAACTTTGTACCACTGCTGATTCTGATGGTGTTTGTCGCCAACAGTGCTGGATTGCTGACGCTAGTCGGTGATCCCGCTACCTTCATCGTAGGAGACGCCATCAACATCAGTTTTACCGATTATCTGGGACGCATGAGTTTGGGTGGGGCGATCGCCATTCTGGTTGTGGTCGTCCTGTTACCCATCCTCTTCCCCAAGATCTGGCGTAAAAAACTTGACAACTTAAATCAACTGCCTCACCCCCAGATCAACCATCCGCGCATCCTGGCAGTTGGTGGGGTTATTGTTGCGCTGGTGCTGATCTTCTTTGTCATTGGCGAAACGTTACCTGTTCCAATTTCACCTGCTACGGTTGCTCTTTTTGGGGCAGCCTTGTGCCTCCTACTCACCCATCACAGCAAGATCGACTCAGTCCACAATATTCTGCGAGATGTGGATTGGAGCACGCTGATCTTTTTCATGAGCACGTTTGTGCTGATTGGCGGATTAGAAAAAACAGGTGTGATCGGTGCCGCATCAGGCGTTTTGGCGTTTGTGTTGGGTAAAAATATTGTCATCGGGTCATTAGTATTAATCTTTCTAATTGGTTTGTTGTCCAGTGTGGTGCCTAATATTCCCCTGGTTGTAGCGATGGTGCCCCTGTTAAAGCAATATGTAGTAACGGTTGGGTTAGCTCCACCAGAGGTGCTCAGCCCCGATTTTGCAGGACAATTTCCGGTGGAAACGCTGCCACTGTTCTATGCCATGATGTACGGTGCAACCTTGGGAGGCAACGGTACACTGGTCGGCGCATCATCCAATATCGTCGCTGCCGGGATTGCAGAACAGCACGGCAAACGAATTTCCTTCAAACGGTTTTTGCGCTATAGCATCCCAGTCACAGTTGCACAGCTTGTGGCGGTTAGCCTCTTCGTTCTAGTCCGTTTTTTATTGTTGAGATGATTGCGCTATAGCAATCCTGTTTGATTTGTGAAGAAGCTGGAACAGGACAGAGCAATTTCCACCATTTGTTTAGAAATGCTGTCGATCATCAGCGTTAAAAAATATCAAGACCTGCTTTCCACTCGCGTAAAACTCACCCGATCGGGTGAAGAGTTATCATAGCCCCCTCACAACCTAATACCGATAAGCGGTGTTTAGGGACATGACATTTAGAAGGGGATTGGCACTGCCAGTCCTCTTCTGAGGTCTATCAAGTGTTCAACTCAAGTGGAACATCTTCATGAGTGATGTTTTTATCTCGTATTCCCGTAAGGACAAGGACTTTGTCAAAGTCTTGCATCAAGCTTTGACTGAGAGTCAATACAACGCTTGGGTTGACTGGGAGGACATTCCCCTAACCGCTGACTGGTGGGAAGAGATCAAAAGCGGTATTGAGCAAGCCGACACGTTTGTGTTTGTGATCAGCCCAGATTCGGTTCGCTCTAAAGTCTGTGGGCAAGAATTAGATCACGCCATTCTGCATCACAAACGGCTAGTTCCGATCGTGCAACGGGATGGGTTTGACTCCGAGTTGATTCGTCCAGGGTTGAGAAAACACAACTGGCTATTTTTTCGAGATGAAGATGAGTTTGATCAAGCCTTTCAAGCACTTGTTAGAGCACTTGATACCGATTTGGATCATGTCAAGCGTCACACTCGATTGTTAGTCAAGGCGATCGAGTGGGAGCATCAACACCGCAATCCTGATTTGTTGATCCGAGGTAGTGAGTTAGAACACACAATCCAATGGTTAACGCAAAGTTCTACAAAGGAACCGCGATCAACTGAGTTACAACTGGAATACGTTAACGAAAGTCGCAAAGCAGAGCTAGCTCAACGGGATGCCGAAATTAAGCGACAAAAGAAAGCCCGAAAGGCGATCGCCACCGCTCTGGTTGGGGCTGTTTTCAGTTTGATTATTGCGATCGGGTTAGGGCTTGTTGCCTTCAGCAAATATCAAGAAGCCGTGGTGAATGAAGTTAATGCCATTAGCACGTCCTCTGATGCACTGTATATCTCCAATCGTGGATTAAGTGCTCTGATCGAAGCGATTAAAGGAGTCAATCAATTAAAATCTGCGCCTTGGACAGATAGCAGTACTCAAAACCAAGTTAGGCTTGCACTTCAGCAAGCCGTATATGACGTGCGAGAAAAGAACCAATTAGAAGGGCATACAAATTTTGTCCGCAGCGTTAGTTTTAGTCCAGATGGTCAAACCATTGCCTCTGCTAGCCAAGATGGCACTGTGAGGCTGTGGAACAGCGATGGTCAATTGCTCAAACTCTTAAAGGATAACGGCACCCCTATCCGAACACTGAGTTTTAGCCCAGATGGGAAGCTAATTGCGTTTGGAGGCGACGATACAACCGTTAACCTGTGGGATAAAAATGGTCCAATTCTCAAAATTAATACTGGTTATTACAGCATAATTAACCGTGTTCGCTTTAGCCCCGATGGCAAAACAATCGCAGCAGTTACTGAAGACGGTATTATCATGCTTTGGGATTTGCAGGGAAAGCAACTTCAGCGCTTTGGGGGAAATAGCGATTACATTTTTGATTTGCGGTTTAGCCCAGACGGTAGCTTTCTAGTCACGGGTGGAACTAGCAATGACCATGAAACTATTACACTTTGGACGCTCAACGGACAGCAGCTTAAAACATTGACTGGAGTTGAAGGAGAAATTCGCAACATCAGCATTAGCCCCGATGGAAAGACAATCGTCTTTGGTGGCACTAGTGAAACACTAACCCTTTGGAATCTCAGTGATCAGAAATTCAAAACGTTTAGTGGTCACACTGATTGGGTGAATAGTGTCAGTTTCAGTCCTAATGGCCAGATGATTGCCTCCGGTAGCTCCGATAAGACCATTAAACTTTGGGATTTAAACGGACAGGAATTGACAACTTTAGAGGGTCACAGTGGTTGGGTGCGAAGTGTGAGCTTTAGTCCAGACGGTCAAACCATCATCTCTGGAAGTGATGATGGCACCATTAAACTCTGGAGCATGACCAGTCAAGCCCTGAAGACATTGGAAGGGCACGATGGTCGGGTTCGTAGCGTGAGCTTTAGTCCTGATAGTCAAATGATTGCCTCGGGTAGCGAAGATAAAACTATTAAGCTCTGGAGCATAACTGGACAACTACTCAAGACGCTACGTGGTCATCAAAGCCGAGTTTACAGTGTGAGCTTTAGCCCTGATGGCAAAACGATCGCATCTGCCAGTGGCGACTCTACGATTCGTCTTTGGAATATAAACGGTCAACTGATTAAAACGCTTAATGGACATGTCAATTCGGTATTCAAGGTTCAGTTCAGCCCAAATGGCAAGTTTTTGGCATCTGCTAGTGAGGATAAGACCGTCAACCTGTGGAGTGCAGAAGGTCATCTTCTCAAAACTTTTGAGGGGCACAGTCTTTTAGTGAATAGCGTGAGCTTTAGCCCCGATAGTAAAACGATCGCATCCGCAAGCGATGACAGAACTATTAAGCTTTGGAGCTTAGAGGGCCAAGAACTGAAGACTTTAAGAGGGCACCAAGACCGGGTGAATAGTGTAAGTTTCAGTCCCGATGGTAGAACCTTGGTGTCCGGTAGTAGAGATAAGACGATTAAGCTTTGGAATGTAGAGGGTCACTTACTCAAGACACTTCAAGGGCATCATAGTGCTGTCAGAAGTGTCAGTTTTAGCCCAGATGGTCAAATCATTCTCTCCAGCGGTGAGGATCACGTCTTCAAGCTGTGGAGCATTGACGGATACGAGCTTAAAACCTTGAGAGGACATCGTAATTCAGTCTTTAGTACCACTTTTAGCCCCGATGGCAAAACCATTGTTTCGGGTAGTGATGATAAAACCATCAAACTTTGGAACGCTGAAACGCTCAATTTTGACCAGCTTGTTACGCGAGGGTGTGATTGGCTTGGCTCCTATCTCATTACCCATCCACAAACTCTAAAAGATATGACTCTTTGCCAAACCGAAACTATCTTGGCAAAAGCCGCTTCCTCGCTCGTGACTCAAGGTGAAACGTTAGCCCAGCAAGGCAACCAGCAGGAAGCAATTCAACTTTTTCAAATGGCTTTGAAATGGAACCCTGCTTTAGAACTTAATCCCAACGAAAAAGCTGACCAATTTGTGGCGAAAGGACAGGCTGAAACTCTCGTCAGTGAAGCCGAAGAATTAGCCAGAAAAGATCAAATTTCAGCGGCGATCGCCAAATACCAACAGGCTCAAACCCTTGACCCTGGCTTAAATATTGATGCTCGCTCAAGAGTTCTGCAATCCTCTGCTAACGCTTCATTAGAAAGAGGGATTCGATTGCTTTATCAAGACAAAACTCCAGAAGCGATCGCCGCTTACAACACAGCAGAGCAGCGAGATCCAACCACCGTCTCTGCTAGTTTCTGGAACACCCTCTGCTGGCAGGGCAGCTTAAATGGATATGCGGCTGATGTTATGCCTGCTTGTGAAAAAGCGGTTGCGCTTGATCCGAATGACACATCGATTCGAGATAGCCGTGGCTTAGCCAGAGCACTGACAAGAGATACCCAAGGGGCGATCGCAGACTTTCAATTCTTTGTCGATAAAACCAATGATGAGGAACTGAAAGCACAACGACAGTGGTGGATTGCAGCCCTACAGCAAGGTGAGAATCCATTTACTACAGAAGAAATTCAACGTTTACTCGGTCAGTAATGCCGAGGTTCAATTGACCAATCTTACTCACAATCACCCTCATCGTTGCGTAAAACTCACCCAATCGGGTGAAGAGTTAATATAGCCGCCTCACAACCTAATACTAATGAGCGGTATTTAGGGACATGACGTTTAGCAGGGGATTGGCAATGCCAGTCCCCTTCCAAGGTCTGTCAAGTGTTTAACTCACATGGAACATCCTCATGAGCGATGTCTTCATCTCTTACTCTCGCAAAGACAAAGACTTCGTTAAAATACTTTATGAAGCCTTAAATGCCTGCGACCGCACAACCTGGGTAGATTGGAGCAACATTCCCTTAACAGCAGACTGGTGGAACGAAATTGAAGCAGGCATTGAGGCAGCAGATACCTTTGTGTTTGTCTTAAGTCCAGATGCGATCGCCTCTCCTATTTGCACTAAAGAAATTGATCATGCTGTTTTTCATCACAAGCGGTTAGTGCCTGTAGTGCGACGAGATGAGTTTGATACGAAGCAGGTACACGAGGCACTCAGAAAACTCAACTGGTTGTTCTTTCGAGAACAAGACAATTTTGAGCAAGCATTTCAAGCATTGCTAGAGGCGATCGATACTGACTTAAACCATGTCCGGCAGCATACTCAACTTCTGATGCGGGCGATCGAGTGGGAGCACAAAAAATATAGTCCTGATGTGTTGCTGCGGGGTCGAGAGTTAGAGTCAATTATTCACTGGCTTACACAAGATGCAGATAAAGAGCCGCGATCGACTCAACTGCAACGTGAGTATGTCAATGAAAGCCGCAAAGCAGAAGTAACTTATCGTGAAGCCGAAATTAAACGTCAAAAGAAAGTTCGCAAAACAATCACAATCGCCTTGATTGGGGCTATTATCAGCCTGATAATTGCGATCGGGTTGGGACTATTCTCACTGAGTCAATATCAAACCGCAGAGACGCAGCGCAAGGAAGCCAAAATTAGTGAAATTCAAGCTTTAAGCACTTCGTCTAACGCCCTATTCACCTCAAACCCTCAAGAACTTAATGCATTAATAGATGCACTCAAGGCAACGAGCCAATTAAAGTTAGCACCTTGGTCAGATGCCTCTACTCAAAGCCAGGTGAGATTAGTTTTGCAGCAGGCGGTATATGACGTGAAAGAACGTAACCGTCTGAACAGCCAGGGGAATATGTTGGGATCTGCTAGTTTTAGCCCAGATGGCAGAATGATTGCCTCGGTCGGTCCCAATAACTCAATCAACCTTTGGAACCGCAATGGTCAACTTCTAAAAACCTTGAAGGGACATACAGACTGGATTATTAGCATCAGCTTTAGCCCGGATGGCAAGACCATTGCCTCTGCGGGACGTGACGGCATGATTAAACTGTGGAGCGTCGAGGGACAAGCGCAAAAAACAATAAAAGGACACAATCACTTTATCTACCGCGTTCACTTTAGCCCCGACAGCACGATGCTGGTTTCAGCTAGTTTAGACAAAACAGTCAAACTCTGGAGCGTCAGTGGTCAGGCAATTAAAACACTCCAAGGGCATACCGATGGAGTGATGGATGCCAGTTTTAGCCCAGATGGCAAGACGATTGCCTCTGCCAGCATGGATGCAACAATCAAACTCTGGACATTAGCAGGGCAGGAAATTAGGACTCTTAAAGGAGATCAAGGTGGATTAACCAGCCTCAGTTTTAGCCCAGATGGCAAGCTGATTGCGGCGGCTGGTGGGGATAAAACTATTCAATTGTGGACACTAGAAGGCGAAGAACTGAAAACGCTTCAAGGACATGATGAGTGGATTAATAGCGTTGAATTTAGCCCTGATAACACGCTCCTTGCTTCATCTGATGCGACAGGAACAGTCAAACTTTGGAACCAGGAAGGGCAGGAGCTTATGGCTCTTAAAGGCAATGGTGATGCAATTTATAACGTTACCTTTAGCCCTGATAGCCAAGCGATCGCCACGTCTCACTCTGGTGGTTTAGTTAAAATTTGGAGCATTGTTGGGCAAGAACTCAAAACGTTAAGAGGTCATCAGGGTGAACTCAGTGCTGCTAGCTTGAGTCCTGATGGCCAGATCATTGCGTCAGCAGGCGAAGATGGCACGATCGCACTCTGGAACAAGGATGGTTTGCAGCTCAAAACATTAACAGGACATACAGGTGGCATTACTGATTTATGTTTTAGCCCTGACGGCAAAATTCTTGCTTCGGCAGGCGGAGATGGCTTCGTGAAGCTTTGGAATCTGGATGGGCAAGAGGTCAATCGCTTTAAAGCACATGGCTACGGAGTCACAACCATTCGCTTCAGCCCAGATAGTCATACGATCGCTTCTGCTGGTACAGATGGTGCTATTAAACTTTGGAATCTACAGGGGCAAAAAATCCAGGTCATCCTAGCCCATGACTATACGGTGGCCAATCTTGATTTCAGCCCCGATGGCAAGATCATCGCATCGGGCAGCTATGACAATTTGATTAAACTTTGGAACCTGGAGGGCAAGGAGCTAAAACGATTCCAAGGTCATCAGGGTGGGGTCAGAGATCTTAAATTCAGTCCCGATGGTCAAGCGATCGCATCTGCCAGTGCTGACAAAACCATTAAGCTGTGGAATCTAGACGGGCAATTGCTCCAATCCTTTGAAGGGCATCGGGCGATCGTCATGAGCGTCAGATTTAGTCCAGATGGCAAAACAATTGTGTCTGGCAGTGCTGACAAGACAATGAAACTGTGGAACCTGGAAGGACAAGAATTAAAAACTCTAAACGGGCACAGTGGCTATGTGAGTAGTGCAAGTTTTAGCCCTGATGGCAAAACTATTATCTCTGCCAGTGCTGACCAAACTGTTAAACTGTGGGACGCTGAGGTTCTCAATCTAGATGGGTTAACCGCACGAGGCTGCCACCTGCTCACTGATTATCTGGTCAGTCATCCTGATGTTTTACAGGATGTCGCAGTCTGTCAAAACCCTGACATTTTGGCTCAAGCGTCTCCTGTTTTAATGGCTTATGGAGAAGACTTAGCCAAAGCAGGTGATATCGAAGGGGCGATCGCCCAATTTCAAATCGCGTTGACATGGAATCCTCAGTTCAATTTTGACCCTGACAAAACAGCACAACAGTTTGCAGCCAAGGGGCAGGCTGAACGGCTAATAGCAGAGGGTGAAGAGTTGGCCAGTGCTGACAATATTCGCAGCGCAATTGCAAAATTTCAACAGGCACAACACCTTGATCCTGATCTGAGATTTGATCCCACAGCCAAAGCACGACAGCTTGCCGCAACTGCCCTCATCAACCAGGGTCAAGCGTTGGCCTATCAAGGCAAAATTAAAGAGGCAATTCTGCTTTATACACGAGCGCAACACCTTTCCCCTCAAACCATGTCTGTTCTTGCCTGGGATAGGTTGTGTTGGAGTGGAAGCTTATACGGATTCCCTAAAGAGGTTGGCTTTGCTTGTGAGAAAACTGTCGCTCTTGCCTCCACAGAAGCGTATCCCTATGAAAGCCGAGGGCTGAATCGAGCACTGAGGCAAAATTTTGGGGGAGCTATTAAAGACTTTGAGATGGCTAGCAACCTCACCGTAAATGCAGGAATCAAAGTAAGACTAGAGCGATGGCTTGTTGCTCTTCGGGCTAACAAAAATCCATTTACTCCTGAAGAAATTCAAGCATTGTTGAATTAAAGCATCGTAAACTCCTTGCGTAAAACTCACCCGATCGGGTGAAGAGTATTCATAGCCCCCTCACAACCAACATCCTTATGAGCGATGTTTTCATCTCTTATTCTCGCAAGGATAAGGACTTTGTCAAAGTTTTGCATCAGGCACTCACTGCCAGCCAGTACAACGCCTGGGTCGATTGGGAAGACATTCCCCTGACGGCAGACTGGTGGGTAGAAATTAGAAGTGGCATTGAGCAGTCAGATACTTTTGTGTTTGTCATTAGCCCTGATTCCATCAACTCCAAAGTGTGTGGGCAGGAGCTAGATCACGCTGTTCTCCACAACAAACGCCTAATGCCCATTGTCCGCCGAGATGGCTTTGACTCATCACTCATCCGTCCAACATTAGGCAAACACAACTGGCTGTTTTTTCGGGAGGAGGATGATTTTGATTCAGCATTTCGATCGCTAGTAACCGCCCTCGACACCGATTTAGATCACGTCAAACGCCACACTCGCTTGTTAGTCAAAGCGATCGAGTGGGAGCATCAACACCATAATCCTGATTTGTTGATACGAGGTAGTGAGTTAGAACACACAATTCAATGGTTAACGCAGGGCCGCGACAAAGAACCGCGATCGACCGAATTACAACTGGAATATGTCAACGAAAGCCGTAAAGCAGAGTTAGCCCAACGCGATGCCGAAATTAAGCGACAAAAGAAGGCACGAAAGGCGATCGCCACTGCTTTAGTTGGTGTCCTGGTCTGTTTGATGATTGCGATCGGATTAGGACTATTTTCATTCGGTCAATATCAAACGGCTGAAACTCAACGGCGAGAAGCCACCACTAATGAAATTAGTGCTCTCAGCAGTTCCTCAAAAGCTTTGTTACTTTCAAATCAAGAGCTTAATGCATTGTTGGATGCTCTTAAGGCAGCGAGTCGATTGAAATCTGCGCCTTGGGCAACTGCTAATGTACAAGATCAAGTCAGACTGGCATTGCAGCAAGCGGTATATGACGTGAGAGAACGCAACCGTTTAGAAGGACACTACGCTCTCGTATTCAGTGTCAGCTTCAATCCGAATGGTCAAACTATTGCGACAGGCAGTGGTGACAATACAATCAAATTATGGGATGTGAACGGAAAAGAGCTCAGAACTCTCAATGGCCATGAGGATTACGTTATCAGCGTGAGCTTTAGCCCAGACGGTAAGATGCTTGCTTCTGCGAGCCGAGATGGCACCATTAAGCTGTGGAATGCAGATGGGCAGGGACTCAGAACACTAGTAAGTAGCAATGCTGTTGTGAGCGTCAGTTTTAGCCCAGATGGAACGATCGTTGCTGCTGCCACGTCGGGAGGCGGCAATAACACCGTAAAACTTTGGCGTAGTGATACTGGAGAGGAACTTAGAACACTCAGAGGGCACAGTGGCATTGTTGAAAGTGTTACTTTTAGCCCAGATGGCAAGATGATTGCTTCGGCTAGCAGAGACAATACAATTAAACTGTGGAGCATTACTGGAGAAGAACTGAAAACACTGCAAGGACATACTGACACAGTAAACAAAGTAAGCTTTAGTCCAAGTAGTCAAACCATTGTTTCTGCTAGTAACGACAACACCATCAAGTTGTGGAACCGTGATGGGCAAGAAATCAGAACCATGAGGGGACATAGCAATTATGTCAGTGCTGTGAGCTTTAGCCCAGACGGTCAAACAATTGTCTCTTCTAGCTTTGATGGTACGGCAAAACTGTGGAGCAGCATTGATGGTCAGGAGTTGAGAACATTTAGAGGCCACACAAATGGACTGACTGATGTTAGCTTTAGTTCCGATGGTAAAACGATCGCTACTGCCAGTCTTGATAACAGCGTCAGGCTTTGGAATTTAAATAATCAGGAACTCAAAACCCTCAAAGGGCATAGTCGCTCTGTCAAGGATGTCAGCTTTAGCCCCGATGGTAAGCTCCTTGCCTCTGCTAGTGAAGATAGCACGATTAAACTTTGGAGTACCGATAGCGGACTGCCTCCAAATCAATTTGGACAAGTACTCAAAACGTTGAACGGTCATACCTATTGGGTCAATGCCGTAAGCTTTAGTCCCGATGGTAAGCTCCTTGCCTCTGGAGGTAACTTTCCAGATACGACGGTTAGACTTTGGAGTATTGATGGTCAGGAACTCAAAATTCTCAAAGGCCATCGTGCTGGAGTGAATAGTATAAGTTTTAGCCCAGATGGCAAGACCATTGCTTCTGCAAGTTGGGATGGCACTGCTAAACTTTGGAACTTAAATGGACAAGTGTTAAAAACGCTCGTAGGACATGATGACTTTGTTTTAAGCGTCAGTTTTAGTCCGGATGGTAAGACCATTGCGACTGGTAGTAACGATAGCACCATTAAGTTGTGGAACTTACAGGGCAAAGACCTGAAAACCTTTACAGGGCATGGTGGTGCGATCAGCAGCATTGCTTTTAGCCCAGATAGTAAGACGATCGCGTCGGCTAGCTATGACAAAACGATTAAACTTTGGAACTTACAGGGACAGGAACTTAAAACCTTTGCGGGACATGAGGCTTCTGTAATCGGTGTGAGTTTTAGTCCCGATGGCAGAACCATTGCCTCTAGTAGCAGTGACAAAACGATTAAACTTTGGAATCTGGATGGTCAAGAATTAAAAACTTTGAAAGGTCATGCAGACCAAGTTTCAAATATCAGATTTAGTCCAGATGGTAAGACGATCGCGTCTGCCAGCTCTGACAAAACGATTAAACTCTGGAATGCTGAAACTCTTAACTCTGACCAACTAGTGGTAAGAGGTTGCAATTGGGTAGAAGGCTATCTGATTACCCATCCTGATGTGCTGCAAAGCATTGAAATATGTCAAGCTAGTGATCTGTTTGCCCAATCTGCACCTATATTAGTCGCTCAAGCAGAAGCTTTAGCACGAAAAGGCGACACACAAGGGGCGATCGCCAAACTCCAAATGGCTTTGACATGGAATCCTCAGTTACAAATCGATCCTGAAAGAACTGCTCAACAGTTTGCCGCCAAGGGTCAAGCAGAACACTTGTTGACTGAAGCTCTCGGATTAGGACGGCAAGGTAAAATCATAGAGGCAATCACCTCCTACACTCAAGCTCAACAGCTTGATCCAGATTTACAAATTCCGGCTAGTTCTTGGGATAGCCTTTGCTGGCATGGAAGTCTGCGCGATTTTGTTCAAGATGTCGCGTTTGCTTGCGATCGCGCTGTTAACTTAGCTCCTGGCAATTGGTCACCCCTCGAAAGTCGTGCTGCGAATCGAGCCTTGCGAGGGGACTTTAAGGGAGCGATCGCAGATCTGGAAAAAGCAATCGCTAACGGTGTACCCGACGAGGAATCTGGGACAAGGTGGCAGCGGTGGATTGCAACTCTACAAGCTGGTAAAAACCCAATCACTCCTGACGAAATTAAATCACTTTTGAACGAGTAATTGCTATTCAGCGGAATCTTTACTATCAAGTCCAAGATAAGCAAAATCTGCCCTTGGGTATACTCGAATTAGTCGCTTGCCGTGCAATCTATGGCTCTCTTTAAGCTGCCCCGACTCAAGTTCTGGCAACCATCTGCGTCTAGTTCTTCTGGCGTAGTTCCAGCACAATCCATGCAACCATCTACGCCACCACCCCCAGCAATTGTGCCCCAGGTCAAAACGCTCACTCAACTAGAGCGTGAGATGGAAGTAGAAGCCAAGCGGTTAAAGATACAGTCTCCTGATCCGGTTACCAGACATAGCCCCAGAGTGTTGAATAAGCTGATCTGGTTAACAATTCTAGTCGGCATTCCCGTTGGGGCGTTGTGGGTGGTGAACTTGCCCTATCCCCCGATTCGTTATCCAGTCGCACGGACAGCCCCAATTCTGCTGCTGCCAACCTATATCAGCATCGACAACAACTATCGTGAGGCGATCGCCGCTGTAGAGCAAGCCAGGCAATTCATCGATAATCCAACCAGTGCGGTAGATCTGGATCTGGGGCAACAGAAGGTACAAGAGGCTCAGGCTCGACTCGATGCCCTGCCCATTGACTTACTCAATACCTTTCCACAATCTCGCTATTGGTGGTATGACTGGCGGTTTAGCGTGAGCGGATTTAACGCGGCTCGCTCAGAGGTCGGTCGGTTGCAAGCCAAGGTCGTTCAGGAGCAAAACGCTCAAACCCGATTCGTTGATGCAGAACAAACCCTCACCACTGCAAAGCAGCAGTATCAACAAGCAACGACCCCGTTGGACAAGCAGATGGCGATCGCTAATTGGCGTTCTGCGTTAGACCAATTTACTGAAATTCCGGGTCAAACCCTGGCAGGGCGCACGGCTCAGCAAAAACTCCAGGCCTACCAGCGCGATTTTCAGGAAACGGTGGGCTTAGCCGCAGGTAATGAACGGGCAAACATCGTGATTGAAGCAGCCCGACAGTTCGCGTGGCAAGCTGCCCAGTACAGCCAAAATCCACCCCACTCGGTCAGTGAGTGGCAACGAGTCGAAAATTTGTGGCAGGATGCGATTCAGCGATTGGAGCAAATTCCACCAACTGATTTAGCTGGCTATGCAGAAGCCCAAAAGTTATTAGCCACCTACACTGCCAATCGGGAGCAAATTAAAGTGCGGCGACAGGCTGAAGCCAATTCAGTCGTGGCATTTCAACAGGCTCAACAGGACATTGAATCATTGCTGGCTACGATTCCTGATGGTGGGGATGTCACCAACCTGAATCAAACCATCAGTCGGCTTCAGGGCATTATCAATCAACTAGAACGGGTTCAGGAAGGAACGACCGTCTATCTGCAAGCGCAGGAACTCCTTCTCTCGGCTCAAAATAAGTTAAGTCAACTGCAACCCTGACTCCGTCTGTAACCAGCTCTCAAGCCACAATAACAAGGGCTTCAGCCCCTTGCCTCTAAGTACTGTGATTCACAGATAGGGTTTGGAAATAAAACCAGGGGGGTATGGGAGCTTCGCCCCCAGTCAGGGGTTCCACCCCTGCACCCCGAATTCCCACCCCTATTTACGACGAGTTGTACTAAGGATGATTCAATGAAAATTCGCTTTACCCTGCTACCCAGAGACTACTGGGAATTTCACAAATTTGGCATGTTGCATGTGCCCCGATTGCAACTCGCGACCTTCACCCACTGCTGTGTGTTGACGTTGACGAGTTTTTCGCTGTGTTGGCTTTATGCCTCCATGACGGGACGACGTGATCTAGAGGTTGTGTTATTCAATCCGTTAATTTTGAGTGGTGCGGTTATAGCTTGGTATTTCTGGCAACTCAAATTGCGCTACCAACGCCTAGTTGAGAAGACCCCCGGATTGGTCGGTGAACATCTGTTGAGTGTCGCCACTGAGGGAGTTCACAAGGTTAATCCAGTGGGTGAAAAGTTTATCACCTGGTTGCAAATTGAGAAGATTGTGGAGCAACCTCACTATATTTTTCTGTTGTTTCAGGATCATTGGGCGTATTTAGTACCCAAGCGAGCATTTGCCAATTCAGAGGAGGCAACTGAATTTTTGATGACGCTTGTGACGTATTGGAAACAGGCAAAAATTAACTAGGAAAGGATGAATTTGGGCAATAAGTTCAAAAATACTAAAGTTCAGCTGTATTAAAGTGCGTCTGTACTGCTAATTTAGAATCAAGTGTGATGCGCTTGATCGGCATGATTCCGCTACAACTGACGCTTAAAAACTTTTTGAGTTATCGCGCGGCGACGTTAGACTTTCGTGGCTTACATGTGGCTTGCATTTGTGGAGCCAATGGAGCAGGCAAATCGTCGTTGTTGGAGGCGATCGCCTGGGCAGTGTGGGGTCAAAGCCGGGTGATGGCAGAGGATGATGTGATCCACCTGGGCGAAACCGAAACGCAAGTCGATTTTTTGTTTCAGTGTCACCAACAAACCTATCGCATCATTCGATCGCGTTATCGCCAGCAGAGTAGTTCTCTAGAGTTTCAGGTGCAAACGCCAAATGGGTTTCGATCGCTGACCGAACGCAACATGCGATCGACCCAGCACCTGATTCTGCAACATCTAAAGCTGGATTATGAGACGTTCATCAACTCGGCTTATCTGCGACAGGGACGGGCTGATGAGTTCATGCTGAAGCGTCCGGGGGAACGCAAACAAATTCTGGCAGACTTGCTGAAGTTGCGGCAATACGACGACCTGGCAGAGCAGGCGAAGGAGCGATCGCGCCAACTCAAAGCCGAGGTCACCTTACTGGAACGAAACCTGGAGGTAATCACCACGCAACTGGAACAACGGCAGGCACTCGCGACCGAGCAGGAAGCCCTGGCAACCACCCTGGCAAACTGGCAGCAGCAACAGGAACAGGATGCCGACACGTTGCGCCAACTGCAAGCCATCCAACAACAATGTTTGACCTGGCAGCAACAGTTAAACCTGCATCAACAACAGCAACAACACTTGACTCAGGATTGTCAACGGTTGCAACAGGAAATTGCCGCTACTCAGCAGCAACAACGCCAGTTAGAGGCGATCTTGCAGCAAGCAGAGGCGATCGCCACAGGCTACACCCAATTTCAACAACTGCAAGCAGAAGAAGAAAGTCAGAACCGCAAATTTCAAGCCCACCAAACAGCAGTCCAGCAGTATCAACAACTCCAACAACAACAAGCAGAAGCGGTCAACACCTTAAAAGATCAACTGCGACAGGCACAGGCGCAACTGGAAGCCCTGTATCAGCAACGAGATGAAATCGCTGCCATGCTTGTCAAGGCTCCCGATATTGAGGCAGCACTGGAACAGTTGAAACTGGCGCGATCGCACCTGGCAGACCTGGATCAATTGCAACTCAAGGTGGCTCCTCTGCTGCAACGTCGCCAACAGGTGCAAAGTACGCTCGATCGCCACCAGGCTCGACTCACGGTGCGTCTGGAGGAATTGCAAGCTACAGCAAAACTATTGGAAGCCCAACAACACCGCCAACCACAAATTCAACGAGCGGTGTTAGAAGTAACCGAACTGGTAGAGCATCTGGAGCAACGTCGCCTCTATCAACAACGGGTACGCGAAAAGGGATTGGAGCGGCGCAACTTTATGGAGCGGTTGCAAGCTCACCAACGCGACTATGAGTTAAAGCTGGCGGAACTCGACCATAAAATTGCCATGCTGAAACAGGGGCACGGTGAGGCTAGCTCTGAGGAAGCCATAGCCTTGCCATCTACCCCCCAAGCCGATGCACCTTATCCTGCGATCGCCCAACTCTCGTCTCCTCTGGTGTCCACGTCAGAGTATCCCCCTTGTCCTTTGTGCGATCGCCCCCTGGATGAGCACCATTGGACGCTAGTGCTGGAAAAACACCAGGCTGAACAGCAGGAAGTCCAGGATCAACTGTGGGTGATTCGGGAACAACTGGTGGTTTCGGAGCGCGAGATTCAAGTTTTGCGGCAAGAGTACCGTGACCTGGAAAAGGAACTGTCTGCCTATGGCTCCATTCTGGAGCGACGGGGACAATTGCAGGAACAGTTGCAGGGGGTTAGCGATGAGCAGACCCGACTCCAGCACATTGCGGCAGAACAAGCCGAATTGGAGCGATCGCTGCACAGCGGCAACTACGCCCCCGAACTCCAGGAGGAACTGCGGTTGCTCGATCAAACACTGCAACAACTCAACTACGACGACAAAAACCACGCGATCGCCAGAGGGGAGGTCGATCGCTGGCGGTGGGCTGAGATTAAACAGGCAGAAATCAAGCAAGCCCAACGTCGCGCTGCCCAAATTGCGGCTCGTCAACCAGAGCTAGAGGCAACCATTGCCGACCTGGAGCTACGCCTGGAGACAATCCACCATACCTCACCCCTACAACAACAGATTCACCAGTTAGAACAGCATATTGCTGACATTGGTTACGACTTACAGCGACACACCGCTATTCGATCGGCGTTGCGTCAAGCGCAAGCGTGGCAATTACGCCAACAAGAACTGACCCAGGCACAACAACACTATCCCCAACTGCAACAGCGACTGCATGAGTTAGGGGACGTATTCGCTGCACGCACTCAAGCATTGCAGTCTGTCATGGCTCAGGTGGAAGAACTGAACCAACAGTTACAGCAGATAGGCGAGCACTCTGGAGGGAAAACGGCTGCACAACGCACGGCCACTATTCACCAGCTAGAGCAGCAGATGCTGCAACGCCGCACCCAGCTTGATGAACAGTTGGCTCGACTGGGACGCTTACAACAACAACAGCAACAACTCGACCTGTTACAGCAGCAATCGGAGACGCAGCAGCAGCAGTTGCAAACCCTGCGGCGACAAGCCCGAATTCATCAAGAACTGGCGCAAGCTTTCGGCAAGAACGGCATTCAAGCCTTGATGATCGAGAACGTGTTGCCCCAACTGGAAACCGAAGCTAACCGCATTTTGGGGCAACTCAGCAACCACCAACTGCACGTCCAATTTGTGACGCAACGAGCCGGACGACGACGCAGCAACGCCCAGGCGACCAAACTGATTGACACCCTCGACATCCTCATTGCCGATGCTCAGGGCACCCGCCCCTACGAAACCTATTCGGGAGGAGAGGCATTTCGCGTTAACTTCGCCATCCGCCTGGCACTGGCACGCCTGCTAGCCCAGCGATCGGGCACGGCTCTACAAATGCTGATCGTCGATGAGGGCTTCGGTACGCAGGACACGGAGGGGTGCGATCGCCTCATTTCTGCGATCAACGCGATCGCCTCTGACTTCGCCTGCATTCTCACGGTGACCCACATGCCCCACTTTAAGGAAGCCTTTCAAGCCCGCATCGAAGTGTGCAAAACGCCTGATGGTTCTCGATTACAGTTTTCGATTTAAGGGGAATGACCAAATCCATGTACAATACTCTACGAACTGAGCCAATCAGGTTGTGCCAATGCAGTTTTGTAAAGTTGCAGATTTCGTTGATTGGAATAACCCCGACTTTCAAGCGATCGCTGACCTACTGAACCTGGAGGGAAAAAGCCGCAAAGTTTGGGAATTTATTCAGGTCTATCGCGGACTCAAAGAACTGGGGTTGCTCAACGGTGAAAGCAGGGGTCTGGGTCTGGGTGTGGGGCATGAGTGCTTAATTTACGCCTTTACCAATGTTTGCGGAGAAATCGTCGCCACAGATTTATACGACTCCCAAAACTGGTCAACCGCTTCCATGGCAGTCAATGAGGTCTACGAGCGCAGCCCCTATCCCTATCGGCGCGATCGCCTCAAGGTGCAACACATGGATATGACCCAGATTGAATATCCAGACGCCAGTTTTGACTTTGTTTGGAGTTGTTGCTCCATCGAACACGTCAGCAGCTTTGAAGATTTGCATCAGGTCTACGCCGAGATTCACCGGGTATTGAAACCGGGGGGAATTGCTGCCCTCACGACCGAATACAACCCTACCGATCGCCACAGCTATGAACCGCACATGCTGTTTACCGATCGCCACTGGATTGAGCATTGGATGACTGGAACTAATCCTCTGGTACAGGGGTTTGACCTGTTAGGGTCTGTCGATTTATCCCTTACTCCAATTCCTGAAAATGAGCCTGTACCCCGACGCGATCGCCGCAGCCCGATTCAGGTTCTCTCTAAAGACATCATTTTGAATAGTGTGTCGTTTTTCCTTCGCAAAGCTGGGGCGTTTTCCCAGCCCTATAACGATACGTGGCTACCGGAGGATCTGCGCGTTTATCTAGCCGCTTGCTCCAAACAAAAAGCGGCTCAACCGGAAGCCGCTCAAGCTCTATTTCGACAGTTATTAGAACGTCAAACATTGGAGCCACGACTACGAATTGCTACCTCCCGACAACTGCTTGCATCTCTCCTGGAGCAAAGCAATTTAGAGGCGGCAAAAGTAGCTTGCCAACAAGTTTTTCCTGTGGCTCAAACCGCCGAAGATGAGGATCACTTATTGCCAATTGCCCATGGCTGTCGGCGAGTTGGCTTATTCGATGAAGCTCACACTCTCTACAAACGGGTGGAGCAATTACCGGGTGCCCACATTAATCAGGTCGTCCGCAGCATCATTTGTCAGGCAGAATATTTCGATCGCCAGGGTGATGTCGAGAAGGCATTGGAACTCACTCAAAAAGCCTATCAGGAAACCTCATCTCATACGACCGATGAGGCTCATAAGGTCTACTTCCATTTGGGATTCTACAACGAAAAATTGGGACGTTTAGATGAAGCGATCGCCCATTACCAATCGGCAATTTCTACTTCAGAACCCGGCACGAAATTCCAAAACAATTGCCATCTACGGCTCAATCTTTGCCTAAAACGACAGAGTGACATGAAGGCATATCCTACAGGAGAGCAACCTTCTAAACTGCAATCGTTCGTCACTGCAACCAAGCAACTCATTCAGCAAACGATCGGGTCAAAGAAAGGGTGAGGAGGGAAAGGATAAGTGATAAAGGATGAAGGATGAAGGATAAAGGATAAAGGATAAAAAACTGTCTTGTTCCTTATCCTTCATTTTTCATCTTTCATCCTTCATTTTTCCTCCTTCTTTTCCCCATCACCCCTTCTCCGTTTTTCGATACACCTCTTCGGCAACTCGCTTGAGACGTTGTAGTTGCGATCGCATGTCTTGCTGTGTCCAGGAGGCAGCAACGGTGTTGAACCCATAGCGGACGATGGGACTGGGAATCGTGAATTCAAAGCGGTTCAGCAGAGTGGTTCCAGTCTGGTTGGGCTGACACTCCCAGCGATCGCGCCCCTTAAAAAAGCCGTTAAACTCCCATACGATCAGTCCCGGTTCACGGGCAACTACGACACTTTTAAGTGAGGGCTCCAACAGCGGAACCCGAATCACAAACCGACTTTTGCTACCCAGGTCAGTGCTCCACTCGCCAATAGGTTCACATCGCAGAGCAGGGTTGAGCCAGCGATGCATCAACTCCAAATCCGTTAAACATCGCTCAACGGCAGTCGCGCTGGCGTTGATCTGAATGGATTGTTCAAAAACTTGTTGAGCGGTCATTCCAACTCGTAGCCGACGTAATGAGACATAAAAACAGCCTAGCGAATTCTCGGCTATTCAAATAAGCCTCTCAATTTCTTCAAGAGGGACTGCAACTGCTGCATCTCATCGGGGGTTAGTTGCTCAAATCGCTCCTTGAGATGGGCGATATGCGTCGGGAAGACCTCCTCAAACACCTGCTCCCCCTCTGGCGTGAGAATCAGCATAAAGCAGCGACGGTTGCCTTCGGGGACTTCACGCCGTACCAGATTCTTTTGCTCCAGGCGATCGATAATCCCCGTGAGGGTGCCCTTGGTCACCAGCGTCTTGTCGGCGACTTCTCCCATGGTCATGCCGTCTGTGTTGCCCAGAGTGGCGATCACGTCAAATTGAGCCGGAGTTAAGCCCAGTTCTCGAATGTGGGTTTGGGAGTAGACCGCGTATGCCTGATAAGCTCTGACTAATTCTCGCATCACTGGTATAAACGCCTCCCGCGCAGCAGCTTTGGCGACTCCAACCTCTGATTCTTTTTCTGACTCTTTGGATTGTTTTGATTTCACACGTGTCAAGCTTCACCTCAAACAGTACGATAGTAAACAGTACTAATTCAAACAATAATCTCAGTATAGCATCAGGCTAATCGATTGAATCAACCCTAACTGTAAATCTCTAAACCAGAAATTAAAGTGCGCTCTGCTCATATTCAGTTCTATATTTAATTACACCCATCTGTTTACAATGATTAATCTAGTGGAGTATATGGAAGCATTTGCCATAATTCTGCTACCTTAACTCCCTAAAGTCTCTATCGACTGTATGATTACTGCGATCGCCAATCAAAAAGGTGGAGTTGCCAAAACAACCTCTACTATCGCCCTAGCCGGACTACTGGCACACCAAGGAAGTTCCTGTCTTGCCGTTGACCTGGACCCCCAGGGCAACTTAACCACCGGGCTGGGAGTAGAAGTCTCAGAGGGGCAACTGACCACCTACGAGGTCTTTACTGAGCAGGCTTTGGTCTTAGATGCAGTCGTAGAGACGCGATATGACATTAGCCTTCTACCTACTGACATTTCCCTGGCAAAGGTCGAAAAGGAATTAATTAACCAGGAGGGTCGATTTTATACACTACGGCAACAACTGGAAACGGTTAAGGACAAGTTTGAATACATTCTCATTGATTGTCCCCCCAGCATGGGGCTTTTGACCATCAACGCGCTGGCAGCAGCAGATAGCCTACTTGTACCCGTGCAATGCCAGTTTTTTGCCCTCAAGGGATTGGAGGCTGTGCTGCAAACGATTCAGACCGTCAAAGAAAAGCTCAATCCCGATCTAAAGGTTTTAGGCGTTCTGCCGACCATGGCAGAGAAAAATACTGTGATTACCCAAGACATCCTCAAAACCTTGAGAAATCAACTGGATGGCATCAAAGTCTTTGATCCCGTGCCAAAATCGGTGAAATTTGCCGAGTCAAACCTGGCAGGCGAACCGATTCACGTCTATGCCGGGGAGTGGCGTTTGGTACAACCCTATCGCGAAGTCATCCGCGAGATCCTCCTACTTGAGGAAGCAATGGAGGAAGAAGAGGAAGATTGAAGAGAGAAGAAGAAAAGGATAAACGATGAAGGATAAAGGATAAAAAGTGAAGAGGACAAGGGTAAGTCTTAACCCAGAACCCCTCAATTCTTCAGCCTTCAGCCTTTATCGTTTATCTTTTCTGTCTTTAGGCTGGTTGGAGCGATCGCCCCTTAATTGAGCTTGCCAGTTCCCGCAGCAGGTCAACGGTCGTGGGGAAGTCTACACAGGCGTCGGTGATGCTCTGTCCGTACACAAGCTGACTGGCATCCTTGGGAAAGGGCTGTTTGCCCGCCACCAGGTGACTTTCGAGCATGACCCCCATGACGTGACGTGAGCCATTGGCGACCTGAGCCGCGATCTCTTGCAGGGCGATCGGTTGACGGGTGTGATCGCCACCAGAGTTACCGTGGCTACAATCAACCATCATCCGGGCGTTGAGGCTATGACGGGCTAGCTCATTTGCCGCCTGCTCGACATGCGCCGCATCAAAATTGGGTCCATGTTTGCCACCTCGCAGCACGATATGCCCATCCGGATTGCCCGTTGTGCTGACAATGCTGGCAAGTCCATCCAGGTTGATCCCCAGAAAACGGTGGGGTTGGCTGGCGGTCAGCATCGCGTTCACCGCCGTGTGTAAGCTGCCATCGGTGCCATTTTTGAAGCCCACAGGCATCGACAAACCAGATGCCATTTCGCGGTGAGTTTGGCTTTCGGTTGTGCGAGCACCAATTGCCGTCCAGGAGATCACATCGGCGATGTATTGGGGCGTGATGGGATCCAGCAATTCCGTCGCAGAGGGCAAGCCCAAATTTGCCAGGTCGAGCAACAACTTCCGCGCCAACCGCAAGCCAGCATTGATGTCGTAGCTGCCATCTAGATGGGGATCGTTGATTAACCCTTTCCAGCCCAAGGTCGTCCGGGGTTTCTCAAAATAAACCCGCATCACGATTTCCAGATCGTCTTCAAGTTCCTGCCGTAGTTTAATCAGCTTCTCACCATATTCAAAGGCAGCATTGACATCGTGAATCGAACAGGGACCGACAATCACAAGCAGTCGCTGATCTTCACCGCTGAGAATATTACGGATGCGATCGCGCGTTTCTCCGACGAGGGCAGCGGCTTTTTCGGTTATGGGCAATTCTGCATGGAGAGTGGCTGGAGCAAGCAAAGGGCGAGTTTCAACAACGTGCAGATCACTGGTTCTACGCATGGGTTTGGAGCGAGTTAACACACAAATCCTAAAATCATTTACTAGGGTTGACAATTGGGTTTGACGGTTAGACAGGTTCACACACGGGAACCCCACTGAATTGGCTGCAAAAAGTTGTCTTGATCGTCAACCAGGGTACAAACACCTGCCCCAACCCATCATCTTACCCTAAGCAAAAAATGAAAATAGAAGAAAGAAACAGGAATGGCGATCGCCACTCTCCTTTTCATTCTTCCTTCTTCTCTCTTCGTTCTTCTAAATACCGTTGTACCCCTTCACTCATTTGCAACAGGTTCGGCTCAATTCGCTTACTCAAAACATCCTCCACCAATTGAGCTACCATGCCTGTCAACATTGGCAACATACCTTTGATTTTTTTGGGGTCGATCGTTAGCTCTCCCAGGCTCTCAATTACCGTGCCACCATCCACTTCTAAAAAGCGATTTTTGCCAGCGCAAAACACCGCCTCGGTAAAAGCATGGGTTTCAATCTGCCAATTGGCTGTGAAGTTAGCATCATTCCAGGTGGCGCGATCGGTCCACGAGAGCAACTCTTCACTCAACAGCGCACGAGCCGCCTGGGGAATTTCACCGCCCCCGTGCCACTCATTCACAAACTTCGTGATATGCCCCTCCTGTTGTCGAGATTTAATCTCAATTCGCCGCACGTTGGGCATGTAGGGCATCAGGTCAAGTAGCTTGTCCCGATAGGTGGCGTATACGAGAGAACGTGGAAAAGAGACATGGGCTTTAGCGGAGATGAGCATGTTGAGCTATTGCGAGAACGTGCAGGAACGGTCAATGGGGATTCCACAAACCGATATCTAGGTTACTGTTCCCATCCTCCCCTACTCTTTCGCATTTCGGGATCAATAGGAAAGTAAATTTAAGATTTTAGAAATCTCTGGAGATTCAGATCGCAGATAGGGGATGGCACCTCTACTCTCAAGCGAAAATAGTCTGCACGCAATTTAATGTGTGATTAGATTTTGTCTTGTAGAAAGGAATAGTGAGGCGGGTGAAGAATCCGGTGATGGGGGCGATCGCCCACACCCGCCGTGACTCTCACACTAAAGTTATGGCAATCCGTGAAGTTTATACAATTGCCCCCTCTCCTTCCTTTCCTTGCTTCACCCTACTCCCCACTCCCCATTCCCCACTCCCACTTAACTGCTACCGAGTTGAAGGGCATAGAGATTGGCATAGATTCCTTGTTTCTCAATTAACTCGGTATGAGTGCCTCGCTCCACGATTTGCCCCTGTTGCACCACGAGCACCTGGTCTGCCTGGGTGACGGTACTGAGGCGATGAGCGATGACAAAACTGGTGCGATCGCTCAACAAACGGGCGATCGCCTCTTGTACCAGTGCTTCAGTGCGGGTATCGATGCTGCTGGTCGCCTCATCCAAAATCAGAATCCGGGGATTCACCAAAACGGCACGAGCAATGCTCATCAACTGCCGTTGTCCCTGACTCAGGTTGACCCCTCGTTCACCGATCAAGGTAGCGTAGCCCTGCGGTAGTTGCGTGATGAATTCATGCACGTTAGCGATCTGGGCAGCAGATTCAATCTCCGCTTGAGTGGCTTGTGGGCGACCAAAGGCGATGTTTTCTGCGACGGTGCCTGTGAATAGGATATTGTCTTGCAGCACCAGCCCAATCTGACGACGCAGGCTGCTTTGCGTCACCGTACGCAGATCGATCCCATCGATCAGGACTCTGCCCTCGCTGACATCATAAAACCGCAGGATCAGGTTAATGATGGTGCTCTTTCCGGCCCCAGTTGGACCGACCAGGGCAATCATCTGTCCCGGTTTGGCGTGTAGCGAAACAGACTTGAGCACGGGCTGATTAGGGTTGTAGCCAAAGGTGACCTGCTCAAATTGCACTTCACCTTGAATTGGGGGCATGGTGCGTGCCCCTTCTGCATCTTGCAATTGCGCTGGTTCGTCTAACAGGCGAAAGATTCGCTCCGCCCCTGCCAAAGCAGATTGCGCCTGTGTGTAAAACTGGCTGAGAATCTGGATTGGGCGAAAGAACAACTGCACATACAGCAGGAATGCGGTCACGGTGCCGACGGTTGCGGCTCCAGTTACCGTGAGATAGCCACCATACGCCAGCACGCCTGCCGTTGCCAGGGTATTGAGAAAATCAATGGAGGGCAAAAACGCGGCTGTAATCGCGACTGCCTGCACATTCGCCCCCCGGTTTGCCTCATTTAACTCGACAAACTCCTGAATATTCAGGGGAACGCGATTAAATGCCTGTGCCTCTCGTACACTACCGATGTCTTCTTCGATTTTGGTCGAGAGTTCCCCAATGGTTTCACGGGTGACTCGAAAGCGTGCTCTTGCCCACCGAGCAAACAACCCTGTAGTGAAGATCATGACGGGCACAATCAGATTGCTGAGCAAGCCGAGTTGCAAATGAATCAGCAACATCGCGATGATGATGCCGACCAAGCTAAACAAGTTGCCCAACATCTGCGCGACGGTTTGCCCAAATGCCTGATTAATCACACTGACATCGTTGAGCAGACGGCTCATCAGATCGCCTGCCTCACTGCGATCGAAAAAACTGATGGGCAAGCTCTGCACTTTGACAAAAATATCCTGTCGCAACTGCGCCAGCACCCGTTGCACGATCGCCCCCACTCGGATGATCTGTTGTCGAATCGCTTGAATGCCGCTGATATAAATCACCGTCAGGAAGCCCATCATCAGCAACAAGCCGCGCAGATTACCCGCACTGATAAGATGGTCAATCGACCAGCCAATCAAAAATGGACCTACAGATTGCGTGGCCGCACCGATCGCCACCATGGATAGTGCGATGGGGATCTCTTTGCGGTGAGGTCGTAAATAGCTCAGCAGTCGCCGCAGTGTTGGGATCTGCTGGCTGGCTTTATGGTCTGGGGCAACGACGGGGGCAAACCCTCTCATGGCGATCGCTCTGCAACACTCCACCCATCGTATGCGACCAGGAGACAATTCGATTTTTCTACCAAAGTGTCCTAAGTCTTGTAGCGATCGCTGTAAACAACCATTACAATTTGCCCAGTTTTTAGTCACTTCGGGAGAAATTTTAAGACATGATTGGTCCCGTTCAGCCCGTTCCTGGCAGAAGTCACTCCGCGATCGCTCAGCTCTCACCATAACAATCGCTAAAACGATTTAGACATAATGTTTCCTTGAGTTGAGATTGCTATTAAATCGGTTCGCTAAGCTAAAGATACGCTTGTTCGACAGCGAGCTATGACCCCGTGATTGCTCAAGCAACCTTTCACCAGTGATGTTAGAACAACGCTCACAGAGCAACCGACAACGAGTGGATGAAGCCTATCTAGAGGCAGAACGAATGCGTCAGGTTCGTATTCTGCTAGATCATCTTGTGAGCCACGAAGAGACAACCGTAAAGCTGATTCTGGGTTATTTGTACGACATTGGCTCCGTCAATTTGATCAATCAAAAGTTTCGTCGTCGCCCGCTCAATCGGTTGATGAGAGGCGTTGCGAGCATGTCGAAACCCATCTTTAAAGTGTTTGCGTTGCGGTGGTTTAAGAAAAACTGCCCGCAGTTAATTGCTGATTGGCTGCATTCTCAAGTCAAGTTTGCCATTCCAGACGACCCAACAGGAGCCGCCACCATCGAACTGGTTGCTGCTGAAACCGTAGCCATGCAAAGCCTTCTCCCCGATGGGGTCGTCGCCGAACTTGAAACCCGCAACCAGGCTATTCGCCAGTTGCATCGCCAGGTACGATGGCTCACCGGGGTGTTGGTCTTGACCACCGTCTCTCTGGGTAGTGCGGTTGTTTGGCTCAGCTATCAACCCCGGCTTGCCTCGGCTCAGGCAAACCCCCTACAACCGTCTCCCATTGAGGCAGTGCGCGAGCGGGCAGAGGCATTGTGTCGTTGAGGGGCATAGAACAGGAGAGACTGGACGAGGGAACTCCCCCTGTACTCCATACCCCACCCTTTACACCTGCACGGACTCAGTGAACTGATCCACATCGCCCACCCATGCCGTTTGAGTCAAATCCTCAAATGTGACCTGTCGCTGTTGCCGATCGAGGGCTTCAATACGCTGAGTTTCGGCATTAATTTGGTACTGTAGGCGTTGGCTCTCTTCGGGATCGGTGATGCAATCGGTCTGCTTCCAGAGTTCGATGAAGTGTCGCCGCCGTTTCTCGCACATCACCCGTTCCATGCTGGCGATCGCCGCCCGAATGACCAACGGTGCCCGCACAATATCTCGTCGAGTCTTTTCGTTGAGTTGAAACAACGCTTGGATCTCTGGATGATTGGTCACCTCCGTGTAGCGATCCTGCACTTGCTGAATCAGGGAATGCGCGTCAGAACCAATGGAAGTGCCTTCCTCTAGCTCCAAAATCTGCTGCCAGAGAAGCCGATGGTGAGAGATGCTGAAATCCAGATCCCGCTCCTCCAGGGCTTCAATGATCGTGGGACGCTGCTCCGGAACGTGCAAATATAGCCGCAACAGTTGAGCTTCTGACTCCGCTAACAACGTCCGATCGCCCGCACTCTGCCAGCGTTGCGATCGCCCATGCCAGCGTTGCCCCCGCACCTGCGTTCGCAGGTCGGATTCCAGTTGCAGGGCTAAGCGGGCATTGCCCTGGCTCAGCAGTTCAGCACAGTGGTGAATGTAGTGCGTCCGCAGACTGGCATTGGGCAGGTTGCCTAATAACTTGGCGATCGCCTCCGTCCCCTGCTGAAACTGGTCAGCTTTATCGAGCTCCGTTCCCGCTAAAATCTGCTGGATCTGCCAGTCGATCCACAGCGGCGCATCGGTCAATAAATCGCGGTAATCAGCAGGACTGTGGGTCTTGAGAAACTCATCCGGGTCTTTGCCATCCGGCAGGTTGAGCACCCGCAACTGCACCTCTCCCCGGTACGCCAGATCCGCCACCTCTCCGATCGCCCGTTCTGCCGCCCGTTGCCCTGCTGAGTCATCGTCGAAGTTGAACACGATCTGCTTGGACTCGGTGTAGCGCAAGAGTTGTTTCACCTGCACCAGACTGAGAGCCGTCCCCAGGGAAGCGACCGCATTGGTGATACCTGCCGCATGGAGGGCGATCGCATCAAAATAGCCCTCCACGACCACCGCCCGATCTTCCTTGGCGATCGCGGCTCTGGCAAGATCCAGCGCAAACAGCGTTTTGCCCTTGTCAAATAGCTCCGTTTCAGGGGAGTTGAGGTATTTCGGCTGTTCATCCGATAGCGTCCTACCCCCAAAGCCGATGGTGCGACCCTGCAAATCGTGAATCGGGATCATCAGGCGATCGCGAAACCGATCGTAGTAGCCCCCACCCCCCTGACGCGGCACAATCAGCCCTGCCTGCTCTACCAACTCCACAGGGAACCGCTTTTGCTCTACCAAATAGCCATAGAGCGTCTGCCACCCGCCTGGAGCATAGCCCAACTGAAACTGCTGGATCGTCTCCTCACCAAATTGTCGCGTTGTCAGGAGATAGGTCAATGCTTTTTCCCCGGTGGGCTGTCGCAGGGCGTGTTCATAAAACTTTGTTGTTAACGCCAAAATCTCATAGAGCTGTTCCCGCAGCGACAATTGCCGTTGTAGCTCCTGCCGTTGCTCTGGCTCCAGCGTTTTGATCGGCACTTGATATCGCCGTGCCAACTCCAGCACCACATCCCCAAAGGACTGCTTGCCCAACTCCATCAAAAACTTGATGGCATTGCCCCCTGCCCCACAGCTAAAGCAGTAGTAGAACTGCTTACCGGGACTAACACTAAAACTGGGCGACTTGTCATCGTGAAACGGACACAACCCCGTAAAATCCTTGCCCCGCTTGCGCAGCACGACATGCTCTGACACTACGTCTACAATGTCAACGCGCTGCTTAACCTCTTCGATCGTGTCGGGGTGGAGACGGGGAGACATGGGAAGGGGGAGAGGGAGTAGAGTTTGATCTTAAAGGATAAAGGATAAGAAAGAAGAGAGAAGAATGAAGAGAGAAAAAAGAAGAATGAAGAATCGGGCAGGGGTAAGGGGTAGAGGAGTGGAAGGTGAGGGATGGGATTGTTTGAGGGCGATGTCTGTCTAAATGACCATTAAATGCCCAAAGCCGACTACACAGCACCCGTCATTCTTTGATTGCTTTGCCTCCCCCTAGTACAAACGCTGCAATCGCGATATTCTCTCTTCATCTTTCCGTCTTCTTTCTTCATTTTTCTCTCTTCTCTTTTCTTTTTTCCCTCTTCTTTCTTCTCTTTTCCCCATTTCGGTTACCCTGGGTTAGTGATGAGGATGGAGAGAATTGATGGGACGGATCTTTATCTCAGCCGGACATGGTGGATTTGAAGGCAGAACTCGTGATCCAGGCTCAGTTGTGGGCAACACCACCGAAGCGCAGGAGATGATCTTAATTCGAGATTTGGTCGCTCCAGAGTTGCGATCGCGCGGGTTTGAAGTGCTCTCAGTACCAGATGACCTGAGTTCGATGCAAACGCTGGATTGGATTAACGCTCGTGCTCGCACTGGAGATGTAGCCCTGGAAATTCAAGCCAATGCCTTTTCCAATCCAGCTACACGCGGCACCAGTGTCTATTACATCTCTAATAATGATCAGCGCAAAGCCCATGCGGAGTTGTTGCTGTTAGCCCTGCTGCGGCGTGTGCCCCAACTGCAAAGCCGGGGAGCCAAAGCCGACACTACTGCTGCTCTGGGTAGCCTGGTCTTTTGCCGTCAGGTCGTGCCCCCATCTTTGTTGATGGAAATCGGCTTCCTTTCTAATCCAGACGATCGCGCCATTATTCAGACGCGCCGCCGTGATGTGGCGTTGGGCATCGCCGATGGGTTGGCATCCTGGAGCCGAGCAGTGTCAGGGATCTCGCCGACCCCGACGCCGACCCCTACACCACCTGCCTACTCGACCGTCGATATCAATATCAACGGTGGTATCTACGACGAAAAAGGCATCATCGTTAATGGCAATGCTTACATTCCCATTGATTTAGCCGATCAACTGGGGGTAAACCTGGCGCGATCGCCTGAAATTCGCCGTATCAGCTATCGAAATGTGGTCTATATCAAAGCGATCGAGCTACGAGCTTTTAATATCTCGGTTAGTTGGGAATCCTCAACCCGTACCATTGTGTTGCGATCGGTGTCTGTTATCTGCCCAGGGCTGATCGATCGCATCATGGGGCATGGCAACACCTCAGAAGTGCAACTGATGATGTTTCTTAAGAGCAACAATGAGGATGCTCTGGTGCGCTTTCCTGACCTGCCCAAGCTCTACCGCGAAGAATCGGCGATCGAAGGCGTCAACCACGACATCGCCTTTTGCCAGATGTGCGTCGAAACGGCATTTTTGCGGTTTGGTACGAGCATCAGCCCCGAACAAAATAATTTTGGGGGCATTGCAGCAGTGGGTGGCGATGAAGATGGAGCCACCTTTCCCAGTGCACGTATTGGGGTGAGGGCGCAGATTCAGCACCTCAAAGCCTACGCCAGCACTGCACCCCTCGTCCAGGAGTTGGTCGATCCTCGATTCCGATTTGTCACACGAGGAGTCGCCCCCCTGATTGACCAGCTAAGTGGACGGTGGGCAGCCGATCTGCAATATGGCACTAAAGTTATGGCAATCTTGCGGCGACTCTACGAATCCGCCGGACTGCTGTAACCCGTGAAATCTCCGACTTCTTAAGGAAGTCGGAGATTTGCTAAAAAATTACATGCCAGGGAGGTTCAAACCGCCTGTCAATTCTTCCATCCGCTCCCGCATAGTGGCGGTGGATTTGTTGTAAGCGTCCTTAGTTGCTGCCAACACCAAATCCGAAAGGACTTCTGCCCCTTCACCCAAGACATCGGGGGAGATTTCCACTCGGCGGGGTTCCTGGTTGCCGCTCATCGTCACTTTGACTAGCCCACCACCGGCTTCGCCCACCAGTTCCATCGCTTCTAATTCTTCTTGCAGCTTTTTAGCACCTTCTTGCACCTGCTGCGCTTTCTTAAATGCTTCGGTCAGCTCTTTCATCTTGCCAAGACCAAAGCCAAATCCTTGTCCCTGTCCTTTTGTCATAATGTCCTACTTAATCAATTGCAACGATAGGTGAGTCAGGGTGTGTTGACACCGACTGCGTGAGCAGTCTTACCATCTTATAGCTCACCTTAGATGGCGACTCGCGAAAACTTCATTATCTTAACCTTCAATCGGGAGGTTTGTGTTTAGGGAAGGGAGTAGGGAGTGGGGAATAGGGAATGGGTGAAGAGGTAAAGGGGTGTAGGGTATAGGGTGTGGGGCTGAGAGCAGATGGCAGGGTGCTGTTAGCGACAGCGTAACGCACCGCCATAACTGTACCAATTCAACGATTAAATGCTACACATGTTGCACTGGGCGTTTACCCAAACGCCCCTACACGAATTTGATCTGTGACAACTGTTTTGAGAATTGGTATGACACAGACGTGAGCGAGACGCTCATACTCCTTTGAGGCAAATAAACCCGTGCAAGCATCTTGCTTGCGACTGATTCATCCTCAAGATCAGCAACGCCACATTTTTTATTTATTCCCCATTCCCTATTCCCTACTCCCCACCCCCCACTCTCTACTCCCCATTCCCTACCATCAAATATCCTGCTGCAACACACTCATCAATCACCGCCTGAACATACACCCACAACTCTGGGGAACCTGTCTCGATCGCCTCTACTCGTTTCATGACGCGATCGCGTGTGACCCCGTGAATCCGCCAGGTTCCCCCCTGAGTCTGCTGATTGTGGAGCAGTGGTTGCAAACGATCAAGGGCTGCCGCAAAGCGAGCCTCAACGGTGGTTTGTGCTTCAAATTCCTCCCAGAGCGATCGCAACTCTACCCCTTGCTCCGGTGGTAACAGCCCAAACAGGCGATCTGCCGCTTGCTGTTCCCGTTCGGCTTTGTCTAAGTTGCCCTGCACGTCATAACAGAAAGTATCACCTGCGTCGATTTCCACCAAATCGTGAATCAGCAGCATTTTCATAACCCGCAGCACCTCTACTGGCTCTGGCGCATATTCCGCCAATAACATCGCCATCATGGCCAGATGCCAGGAGTGTTCGGCACTGTTTTCGCGGCGCGATCCATCCGTTAAAAGGGTTTGACGCAAAACCAGTTTGAGTTTGTCGATTTCGAGGATGAACTGAATTTGTTGGTGAAGCCGAGACATGGGAGGTAAGGGAGTGGGGAATAGGGAATGAGGGCAGAAGGTAGAGGGTTGGGCGTTGCTGATCTTGAGGATGAATGAGTCGCGAGCAAGATGCCCACACTGGTTAAAACGATTGCCTAAAGGGAGTGTGAACGTCTCGCTCACGTCTACTTCAAGAAAATTATCTCTCTATTCAGCAACACCGAGGGGTGATAGGGCAGATTGACCGCTCAATTCTCTCTTTAATTTTTTATCCTTCAGCTTGCATTCTTTATCCTTCATTCCCTCACTAGTAGAGCAAAAAACAAGTTTTGAAAGGGGTGAAGGGGTTCCACCCCTTCCTGGGGGCGAAGCCCCCAAACCCCCTACATTGCAGAACTTTGTGTTCACAACACTAGTTCTCCTCGCATGACGGTGACGGCTTGCCCCGACAGACATACCCGACGTTGGTCGCGATCGCCAGTGCCATCATACCGCACGCGCAATACGCCTCCACGCTCAGAGGCTTGATAGGCAAGGAACTCAGATTTACCCAGGCGATCGCTCCAGTAGGTCGCGAGACAGCAGTGGGCGGCACCTGTCACGGGGTCTTCGTTAATGCCCAGATTGGGCGCAAAAAAGCGGGAGACAAAATCAAATCCGGGGGTGCTGGCGCGACTGGTGACAATCACCCCTTCGGCGGGTAGCGATCGCAACAGCGCAAAATTGGGTTGGAGCGATCGCACGATTTCCTCGGACTCGACTTCAACCACATAGGCAAAGGGTTCGGTCAGGCTGACGCTGGTGAACGGCACCCCCAGAGCCTCAGCGATCGCCGCAGGGGCTTCAACGAGCTTGGCATATTTGGGCGGAAAGTTGAGTTCGATCCAATCACCCTGTTTTTTTGCAGTCAACACGCCACTTAAGGTATGAAAACGGGCTTCCTCTGTTGGGGCTAAGTAGCCTTCAGCCCAGAGTGCATGAGCACTTGCCAGCGTGGCATGACCACACAAGGGCACTTCAACCGTAGGGGTAAACCAGCGTAGCTGAAAGCCATCGTCTTGACGAAGCAGAAACGCTGTTTCTGACAGGTTCATTTCACGGGCAACGTTTTGTAGCCAGGAGTCTGTTTGCGGTTCAGGCAAGATGACGACTGCGGCTGGATTTCCAGCAAAGGGTTGGTCAGTGAAGGCATCAACTTGAGTCAGGTGAAATCCCATGGTGATTCAGAGAGAGGAGAAATATCGCTCTAAATCATACTGATTTCTAACAAGGAGACAATACACCCAGTTGGGGGCGTTTGTAGGTTGGGCTTTGCCAACTCACGGTCTGTCTAGGGCGATCGCCACAAGAAGGAGATCAACCGTGGTGGTTTGTCTTGATCGCGTTCATGCCACCACTCCTGAAGATCTTCAAGGATAAAATGATGAGTTTTTGCTGCCTTTATAAAGTCAGAGATGTGATGTACAAATGCATGAATTTCAGTTGTCGAGTCATCCCGTTGAAAGTTTGCCTTGGTTCCTCGATATTGCCTGAAGGGGTGCAGTTCTGAGATGAAAAATCGTCCCCCACTGACTAACACACGAGCCGCCTCTGAGAAGATAAATGAGAGATCGTCGATGTGTTCTAAAACTAAATTGCAAGTAATGAGATCAGCAGATTGCTCCTCATAGTTCCATCGCTGTGTGAGATCTCCCAAAGCAAATGAAACATTGGCTAGAGTGACTTTTTCTTTGGCTTTTTCGAGCATGAATGCTGAGAAATCAATGGCATACACTTGATCTGCAATTTGGGACAGAAAAAGCGTATTCTTGCCCGTTCCACAGCCCAACTCAATCACAGAGCGGTAACGAGAACCAAACAGGGTTTCTTGAGTAACCTGTTGATCGAGATCGCGTGTCAGATTCACATCAACATCGTAGGTACTTGACCAGGTGTTGTATGCTGTCTGGATGTTGTTTGCCGATTGAACGTCCATTACTACAGTCTATTCTCTATCCCAACTTAATCAGTCGAAAGAGTAGCCGCGCACAATCCGATATCTGGATTGAATCAAAAAAATCATCCTATGAGAGTCAGATGCGACGCTAGATCCAAATGGGTGAACTTGTACACCATCCTTGAAACCATCGCATCACACTCTATCAACCATTCCTGTGTTCCCACAGTCACTATAAATTATTAATTGCGTCTTGAGATGGAGACAAAAGCCAATTCTAATGGCAGACAATCCTAACAAGTCTGCTCGATAGTATGAAGCTAACTATGAAGTTGCACCAGAACTATCGAGGAAACCTCTATCATGAAAACTTCAACCATTAACACCGATCAAGTCCCTACCGTTGCACCTACTTATAATGGGGCTGATCGTAACGCCTGGATCTTTGGCTGGAACCCCCAACAAGAGCTATGGAATGGTCGTCTAGCTATGCTGGGTTTTGTCGCTTATTTACTCTGGGATTTGGCGGGTTACAGCGTTCTACGCGATGTGCTGCACCTGGTTGGCTAATTCTCCGATTCGCTGCATCAAGACCATCCATTAAGGCGGAGCGATCGCCTTCATCTCCCGTCCGTACTTGATGGCGGG
The DNA here is from genome assembly GCF_014697545.1 of Oscillatoria sp. FACHB-1407. GTDB lineage: Bacteria > Cyanobacteriota > Cyanobacteriia > Elainellales > Elainellaceae > FACHB-1407. Next base: position 40,677 of record NZ_JACJSA010000021.1, read on the forward strand.
CTAGTCTCAACGGTTATTGAACTCCATTTCTTAACCTTCATTCGTTAGCAGACAAGAGATTCCTCAGATCCATCTTGTCTTGAGACATACTTTTTGAACATTTCTACTTGAAAATTTCTGCAACCAACAACACTATCATTATGCAATCATCAACATCTTCAAATCTATCTATCCGTTACACGGCTCTAAGCCTGGGTGTTCTATTTCTGCTGTTAGGCTTAGCTGGCTATGTACCCACTTTTGTAGCGACTTCTGGAAATCCAACCTATACACCGGGTTACGGTCATCTCTTCAGCATCTTCCCCACCAACTATTTTCACAATGCGATCGGCATTCTAGTGGGAACATGGGGAATTGCTGCCTTCACTAGCCTGACTGGCTCAATCGTATTCAACCGCATCTTTGCAATCCTGTATGGATCAGCCGTTATTTTAGGGCTATTTCCTTTAACCAATACATTGTTTGGGCTGACCCCACTGTATGGCAACAATATCTGGCTCAATGCGATTGTTGCTGCGATCGCCTTCTATTACGGCTTTATCAAGTCTGCTGAAATCGCTCCGGGGTCAACCACAGCCCAACCCAGCGTCTAAATACGATTCCAGAGGTGAGAGTCTTACTTCCGTGAAGTTAGACAACTTCAAGATTCAGTTTTTAGCAAAAAGTAGTCTGTTCAGGCTACTTTTTTTGCTTTCGGTGGTGTTCCAAACCTGTTGATAACCTCTGTAAGACCCCCTGTAGTCCCCCTTGGTAAGGGGGACGGCGACAGCCGGGGGTTAGTAGCAACAGATCTGAAACACTACCTTTTTGCTTGCTGTAGACTTCTGGTTGATTATAGCTTTGGTCAAAAAGCTTAGGGCAAAGCTAATGGCTCAGACCTTAATGCTGGGGAGGCTTTCTGGCTTGCCTTCGCTATCGAATGTGGCTATCGCTATCGCTAACGCCGATTTTTCAATCTCTACTCACTGCCCTCATATTCTGAACGAACCTTTCATCCTAATGAACGATAAACAACCTTTCAAACAGCAGATGCCCGAACCGCCAACTGATAAGGATGATGGTGAGCAACAGCACAAAATTCTTAAGAGAGAAAGGTGCGATCGCATCCCGTAGATTGACAGGAGTTTTATGGCGGGTTCCGTTCAGTTTCAGCTTTTTGCGCCCCGTAATACGGAAGTGGCACTCATAGGTTCCTTTTCCAATGGGCAAGTCATCCCAATGCAGAAAGAGAATGATGGCTACTTCCGGACTCAAGTTGACTTAGAGGATGGAGTTTATCAGTATCAGTTTCGGGTGAAAAGCAAAAGCTGGCATCTAGAGCCGGATCAGTGGGTCGAGGTGAACGATCCCTATGCCACTGAGATTGATCAGGATAGCCAACAAGGAATCGTGCGGATCAAAGAGGGGCAGCGGATCCTTGATACCTATGTATGGCAGCACGATGATCAACCCTTGCCTCCTGATACCGATGTGATCATTTACGAGATGCACATTGCCGATTTCTGTGGACGCGATCCAGATGCAACGCTGGGCAACCGATTTTATCAGGCGATCGCCAAACTCGACTATCTGGCAGACCTGGGTGTCAATGCGGTGGAACTGATGCCTGTAACGGAATACGCCGGAAATTACCGCTGGGGCTATATGGTGCGCCACTTCTTTGCACCAGAGTCGAGTTATGGTCCACCGGAAGACTTGAAGCGATTTATCGATGAGTGCCATGCTCGCCAAATTCGGGTATTTATGGATGGCATCTACAACCATTCCGATGAGGAAAGTCCGCTGCTCTCCATTGATCGCGATTACTGGTACTACCACGGGGCACATTATCCGGATGACCCTAACAACTACTGGGGTCCGGAATTCAACTACGACTATTATGATGAAACGCTAGACATCAAACCCGCCTGGAAATTCATTGGAGATGCAGTTCGTCACTGGGTGCGGGAATATCACATCGACGGCATTCGGTTTGATGCCGTGCGCCAATTAGCCAATGCAGATTTTTTGCATTGGATCGTCGGAGAAGCCCGACAAACCGCCGGAAACAAGCCCTTCTACGCGATCGCCGAATATATTCCTGACACCGCTAGCATTACCTGTTGTAATAGTGGACCGATGGATAGTTGTTGGCATGAGAGTTTCCGCTATTTCCTCATTCCCCATTTAGCAGGTGAAACATTTGAGTTAGACCAACTCAAGGAAGCCTTGGATGCAAAACGTCAGGGATATGGCGGCAGCATCCATGTGATCAATTACCTGGCAAGTCACGATCGCGAACGCTTGTTGAGAGAGTTGGGCGATCGCAGCATTTTTGGTGAACCTGCCTTTCAACGCGCAAAATTGGGAGCCGTCATCCAGATGACTGCAATGGGCATCCCCATGTTGTGGATGGGAGATGAATTTGGCGAATATACCGCTAAAACCGAAACCACCCTGGAGTCCAACAAATTGCAGTGGAATCTGCTGAAACAAGCCCCTAATCAGGATCTACACAACTTTTACAAACGGTTGATCGCCCTGCGTCATCACTGTTCGGCACTGCGCTCGGACAACATTGAGTTTTTCCACGACAATCCGGGCGATCGCGTCTTTGCCTACGTTCGATGGAACGACGACGGTTCACGAGCCGTTGTTGTGGCTAATTTTTCAGATCAGGACTTTACCCAATACACCGTCCCTAACTTCCCCGATCACTCCCGTTGGTATGACTGGTTAAGCGATCGCCAGGTTGAAGCACAGGACAATTGCCTGGTAACAGAGCTAGGAGCCTATGAGGCAAAGGTATTTGTCTCCGTTTAAGGGAGATTAGGGGAGTAAGGGAGAGACGCGATTAATCGCGTCTTTACGCGGTTCTATCACCCCATCACCCTGTCACCCCATCACCCATCACCCTTCCAGGTGACCTGTTGCGTAAGCTAATTTAGAACTATGCAACAGGAATGGTACGAACAAGGCTTAACCAAAGCGCAAGCACAGGATTACCAGGGGGCGATCGCTGATTTTGATCAAGCCCTGGCAGAATCGCCTGACCGTTCGGAGGTTTATTATCAACGGGGATTAGCTCACTTTAAACTGGGCAATACGGAACAGGCGATCGCTGATTACACTCAAGCTCTCGATCGAGGCTTGCAATATCACTCCATGTATTATGCCCGTGGCTTAGCGCATCTCATTCTGAACCATCTAGATGCAGCGGTTGCAGACACCAAACAAGCGATCTTACTCAAACCAGACCAGGCAGCCAACTACGAGTTGTTGGGTCAGATTCGCCAGCGGCAGGGAGATACCGGGAAAGCGATCGCGAGTTACCGAAAAGCTGCCGAGTTGTATCTTGATAATCGCGATGTGTCCAACTGTCGCCGCTGTTTGGACAAGATTCAACAATTGCAACCGTCACCCCCGCCTCCACTCACACCTCCAACCGTCGTGATTCAGCCATCGCTGACGGTCGAAGATTTTTTGCAGGAGGCAATCACAAAAGCAAAACAGGGCAATTATCGTGGCGCAATGGATGATCTGGATTGGGTGATGCAGATCGACCCACAAGACGCACAAGTCTACGTTTGTCGAGGACAAGTCCACACTCAGATGGGCAACCTGGAGGCAGCGATCGCAGACTATCAACAAGCGGCTCGTCTGTTTTTAGACAAAGCTGACAAATCGATGGCACAACAACTGCTCACTACAATCGGACAACTTAAAACCCAGTTAGCTCAACGTCAGTCCTTTGTGACCTCAGTTGATACCCGTTCGCGATCGCCCCGGCAAATCGTCCCCACTGGCAGACCCAGTCATGCCGTCCAACAAAAACTGTTGCGACTCGTTGGCAACGATCGCCGAATTGTTACGGGGTTGGTCGAACGCTTGAAAATCAAAAACCCAGGGATGCCAGAAGACTGGTATTGGGAGAAAGCGATTTATGACCTGGAGCGCGATCGCCGATAACCCGTAAGGATGAGTGAGGTGAGGTGCTGTATTAATTTTTTCATCAATACCGTTAAAAAACATGTCAATGCGATGTGTTCTAGTTGACTTGCAATGTCAACTCATTTTGACGGTGAGTTTTGAAGTAACGCAACAAATCTTGCCCGTCAGGAAGGGCTTACCGCTGTATAGCCCTCTTTAATTCCTGTAGATAGAAAGCTGTTTGCTGCCAAAATCCTGATCCCCAATTCAGGTCATCCAGAGTGGCCGTAGGGGGGTTGCTGTTAAACATTACTGCACTCAAGTGTTGTCTGCTAATCCCCCTCTATACAATGTCAAAATGATTGGTTCAAATTTGATATCAAATCAATTTATCTTGATGGATTGATGATGTAGATCTCGGTATGCAAATAGCAACTGTCCCTATTTAGCGGTGAGGGGCTTCAATCGCGTAACTCTACCTGGAATCAATACGAAGCACGCAGCAGGTTAACTGAAATACCTTTCACCAGGGGATTTGAGGGATATTTCTCTAATCTCTGGTTCTCAAGCTCATTGAAGCAACCGAGTGTCTCATTGACAACCTAGAGGGGTGTATACACGGCAACAAACTTTGGAAGGAGTCATTTCAGAATCACTTCCTTGACTTTTATGTCAATTTAATTTGAAATAATGGGGTGACTCTTTCAATGTCACACATAGCCTTGAAAGCCATAAATGTTGATCAAGGGTAGGAGCAATCATGACCATTCGAGTGGGAATCAACGGATTTGGCAGAATGGGACGGCTCACCCTGCGCGTTGCTTGGGGTTGGTCAGATCTGGAGTTTGTTCACATCAACGAAGTTAAAGGGGGAGCAAACGCCGCTGCCCATTTGCTGAAATTTGATTCGGTGCATGGCCGTTGGGCACCAGAGGTTGAAGCCAAGGACGAACGAGTTTGGATTGACGATCAATCCCTCAGCTTTAGTGAATACGCTACACCGGGTGAGGTGCCCTGGGATGACCTGGGTGTTGATCTGGTGTTGGAGTGTTCTGGCAAGTTTAGAACTGCTGCGACCCTCGACCCCTATTTCAAGCGAGGGGTGCAAAAGGTGATTGTGGCGGCTCCAGTCAAAGACGGTGCGCTCAACATTGTCATGGGCATTAATGACCACCTTTATGATCCACAGCAACATCACCTGTTAACCGCTGCATCCTGCACCACAAACTGTTTGGCTCCCGTGGTGAAGGTAATTCATGAGGGGTTGGGCATTCGTCATGGGGTGATCACCACGATTCATGACAACACCAATACGCAAACCATTGTGGATGCCCCCCATAAAGATTTGCGCCGAGCCAGAGCCACCAGTTTGTCACTGATTCCCACCACAACCGGGTCAGCCACAGCGATCGCCCTGATCTATCCAGAACTCAAGGGCAAGTTAAACGGCTTGGCCGTGCGAGTACCGTTGCTCAATGCCTCCCTCACCGACTGCGTGTTTGAAGTGGCACGACCCACGACTGTTGAAGAAGTTAACTCTCTCCTAAAATCCGCTGCACACGGGCCACTGAACGGCATTTTGGGTTATGAGGAACGTCCTCTAGTATCGATTGATTACAAAGATGACCCCCGTTCCTCCATCATCGATGCCCTTTCTACGATGGTGGTCGATGAGACGCAGGTCAAAATTCTCGCCTGGTATGACAACGAGTGGGGGTACGTCAACCGCATGGCAGAACTGGCACGCAAGGTAGCCCTCAGTTTGCAGTAAGCCTTATCTACGCATCCAATCATGACCTCCACTACTGCCTCAAATGCCAACCTCAAAAATTACAGTCTGGTAACGATCGCCTACTGGGGTTTCACACTCACCGATGGCGCACTGCGAATGCTGGTGCTGCTCTATTTCAACGAAATTGGCTATAGCCCGTTGCAAATTGCCTTACTCTTCCTCTTTTATGAAGTGTTTGGAGTTGTTACCAACTTTTTGGGCGGGTGGATTGGCTCTCAACTGGGGCTAAAGCTGACACTCTATGCCGGAATTGGGTTACAGGTGTTTGCGCTGCTCATGCTGTCGTGGCTGAACCGGGAGTGGGCACAGGGAGTGGCGATCGCCTACGTGATGACAGCTCAAGCCTTTTCAGGAATTGCCAAAGACCTGACCAAGATGAGTTCCAAAAGCGCAATTCGCCTGGTAGTACCCCAAGATCAGCAGTCTTCCCTGTTTAAGTGGGTAGCAGTGCTGACGGGGTCTAAAAATGCTCTTAAAGGGGCTGGTTTCTTTATGGGAGCGGCTCTACTGGCAACGTTGGGCTTTGTCAATTCACTATGGGCAATGGCAGCAGGGCTATTTCTGGTGATGCTGACTGGGTTTTTCTTGCCAAAGGGCATGGGCAAGATCAAAGCGAAGGTCAAATTCACACAGCTTTTCTCTAAAAGCTCTGAGATCAACATTCTTTCGGCAGCCCGATTCTTCCTGTTCGGCTCCAGGGATGTCTGGTTTGTCGTCGGGTTGCCTGTTTTCCTGCGGAGTGGGTTGGGCTGGTCATTCTTTGAGGCAGGGGGATTTTTAGCCTGTTGGGTGATTGGTTATGGGGTCGTGCAGTTTCTTGCGCCAATGTTGTTGAGTCAATTCAACGGAGGACAGGCTCCTAAAGCGAGTACGATTCAATTTTGGACATTTACCCTGACACTGGTACCTGCGGCGATCGCCATTGCGCTTCAATCTGGGCTACCCGCCAATCAGGTGATTGTCGTTGGCTTAGCGGTGTTTGGGGTTGTGTTTGCCTTCAACTCTGCGGTTCACTCCTATCTGGTGCTGGCTTTTACCGACGATGACAAAGTTGCTCTGAATGTTGGCTTCTACTACATGGCAAACTCCGGCGGACGACTCATCGGCACGGTGCTCTCTGGGTTGGTCTATCAACTCACCGGACTGGTTGGCTGTTTATGGGTGTCTACGCTGTTTGTGCTAGCCGCAGGGGTAATTTCGCTGAAATTGCCCAATCCTCAACCGACTAAGGCGATCGCCTGGAAATCAGGGGATGGAGATTAGAAGCGGATGAAGGATAAAAGATAAAACCTATCGCATCCTGACCTCCTAAGGATTGTGAATTTAATAAATTTGCAAACTGTACGGGCGGGTTTAGCAGACCTATCTGTACCCTGTTATAGATTTGACAGCAAACCCCGCCCCTACCCAATACCGAACTTATTTAATTTCCATTCCTAAGCACTCGATCCCTCTGATCCCTCAGCCTTCATCCTTTTGCTTCATTCCCTTCATATGGACTCTTCAACGGTCAAAGCTGGCAATCGTCTCAGTTTTTTTGAGCGGTATCTGACCCTCTGGGTCTTCCTCTGCATCATCACCGGAATCCTATTGGGACGGTTGTTTCCTCAGGTGGCGATCGCTCTCGATGCGATGAGTGTGTATCAGATTTCCATCCCGATCGCTATCTGTCTGTTTTTCATGATGTACCCCATCATGGTCAAAATTGATTTTTCCCAGGCAGCACAAGCGATTCGCACTCCCAAACCCGTGCTTTTGACTCTGGTGGTGAACTGGTTAATCAAGCCGTTCACGATGGTGGTATTTGCTCAGTTTTTTCTGGGTTGGTTATTTCGCCCTTTGATTGCCGGAACTGAAATGATTCGTGGCACCGAAGTTTCGTTAGCCAACTCTTACATTGCCGGAACAATTTTGTTAGGCATTGCACCCTGTACTGCCATGGTCTTGATGTGGGGATATCTCTCCTACGGCAATCAGGGGCATACGCTGGTCATGGTAGCTGTGAATTCTCTGGCGATGTTATTTTTGTACGCCCCATTAGGGCGATGGCTGTTAGCTGCGAATGATCTGGCAGTTCCCTGGCAAACGATCGCCCTTTCGGTGTTGATTTATGTTGGTCTGCCACTTGTTGCGGGAATGTATTCTCGTTACTGGATTTTGACTCACAAAGGACGAGATTGGTTTGAGCAAACGTTTCTCAAATACTTAACACCTGTGGCGATCGTAGCTCTCTTAGTAACACTCATTCTTTTGTTTGCATTTAAAGGTGAATTAATTGTCAACAATCCACTCCACATCCTGTTAATCGCCGCTCCCTTATTTCTGCAAACCAACTTTATTTTCTTGATTTCCTATGTTGCAGCCCTAAAACTGAAATTATCTTACGAAGATGCGGCTCCTGCTGCTTTAATTGGTGCGAGTAATCACTTTGAAGTGGCGATCGCCACTGCGGTTGTTCTATTTGGTTTAAATTCCGGTGCTGCTCTAGCAACTGTTGTTGGTGTGCTCATCGAAGTTCCCGTTATGCTCATGCTGGTTGAAGTATGTAAACGCACTGCCTTTTGGTTTCCTCGTGAACCTGCGAAAGCGACATTGCCCGACCCTCGCTGTATTCGCCCTTTAGGACCGTGACTCAACCTTTAGAAATGGCACTACTGCGTTATCTTTGGTTATGCAACACGTCATGTTTGTCTGTAAACATAACTCTCGCCGTTCCCAAATGGCAGAAGGATTTGCTCGTGCACTGGGCGATGGAAGGATATCAGTAACCAGTTCTGGTCTAGAGACAAGTGCTGTTGATCCGTTGGCAGTTCAAGTGATGTCAGAAGTCGGCATTGATATCAGTCATCAAACCTCAAAACCCCTCAGTGACTTTAATCCAGGTGATTACAATGCGGTTATTTCACTGTGTGGGTGTGGTGTTCATCTACCAGTCGAATGGGTCTTGCGGAGTGTATTTGAAGATTGGCAATTGGATGATCCCTGTGGACAACCGATCGAAACATTTCGACGGATTCGAGATGAAATCAGAGAACAGGTGCTCCAGTTGTTAGAAAAGTTAAGCCATTGCTCCAGATAAAATCATCAGCACAACTGCATCATGAGTGACCACAAACCCAGAATCCTATTCCTCTACGGTTCCCTGAGAGAGCGATCTTACAGTCGGCTCCTGGCAGAAGAAGCCGCTCGCATTATTACCGGATTTGGTGCAGAGGTGCAGTTCTTTAATCCTCATGGCTTGCCGTTGCATGGCAGTGAGAGCGATCGCCATCCCAAAGTTCAGGAATTGCTGGAACTGGTGCAGTGGTCAGAGGGGCAGGTGTGGTCAAGTCCAGAGATGCACGGCAACATCAGCGGCTTAATGAAGATGCAGATTGACTGGATTCCGTTGAGTATCGGAGCGGTGCGACCCACCCAGGGCAAGACGTTAGCGGTGATGCAAGTCAGCGGTGGCTCCCAGTCCTTCAATGCGGTCAACACGATGCGCGTTCTCGGTCGCTGGATGCGGATGTTTACCATTCCCAATCAATCATCTGTTGCCAAAGCCTATGAGCAATTTAACGACGACGGCACGATGAAAGACTCGCCCTACCGCGATCGCGTCATTGACGTGATGGAAGAACTCTACAAATTTACGCTGTTGCTGCGGCATCAGGTTGATTACCTCACCGATCGCTACAGTGAACGCAAAGAAAAAGGTATCCCCGATCCCATGAATAACCGTGTCAACGGGGTCAATCTCACACAAATGTAATTCACCTGGAGGCTCTACGATGCATCCCATCGACGTTTTACCCAATGCCATGATGCAGCAAGGTCTGGTATCCGAACAGTTCCTCAAGCAAGGTATCACGACTTTTCAAGCCGCATGTCATTGGACAAAAGCCTTACCCTATGGGTCAAATTCTAATTCCGAAGACTCGTTGATCTTATTTGAGGAGGGGCATGGAACCTGCACGACTAAACACGGTGCGATCGCCCGTCTTGCTCAGGAACTCAACCTCCCGGTTTACAAAAATCTGGGCTTCTATCGTCTCAACGATGAGGTTGTGACTGGGGTCAATGCTCTGTTGCAACCCTATGGACTGAACTTCATTCCCCAAATTCACTGTTTTTTAGAATACGAGCACTACCGAGTTGACTTGACCGAAGGCAACTGCAACGGCAAGAACAAAACCATTGAGGACTATGACTTCGTGGTACGAGTCACACCCGACATTACCCACGACGAAGAACGACGATATTACCTGGATTACTTGCAGCGATATGATGCGATCGCCCCAGAACTGTTGGAGATCAGTGAAACCACGCTCCTGGAAATCCTTGATGCCTGCAATCGCCAGGTTAAGTATCAGTGCTCGTTGATGGCAAGCCAACTCGTAACTCTCAGCTAACATCCATCATCGGTGACCCAGTTGCCCTATCGAGGGAACCTCAGGGGTCTTGTGTAGCGTGTAGAAAGTGATCCCAATTAAATAGTCTTAAGACCTATCGCTAGAGTCTTGACCCAACCGGAAACACCCGTACTTGGAACCGATGCGAAACGCGCCTTTGGGTGAATCGAAACACCTTCTGCTAGGGGGTTTGGGAGAGACTCCCCCAATGCCCGGTTTTCAAACTTATTGAAGCAATCGAGCCTCATTAAAAAACAGAGATGTGTATACACGGTTAGCCATTGAATTTGGGATGGACTGGAGTAACCAGGCATTTATAGCCGTAGCCACTATTGTTAGGACAATTCAGAGCACATGATGGTGGTGTTCCAAACCTGTTGATAACCTCTGTAAGACCCCCTGTAGTCCCCCTTGGTAAGGGGGACGGCGACAGCCGGGGGTTAGTGGCAACAGATCTGAAACACTACCCACATGATGAACAAAGGGCTTAAGCCCCTTGTCCTGACCGGGTTGAATATAGCTATACAAATCGAAAGCTATCAATATTGACAAACTTCGATATGACCTGATAAAGTGTTTACTGTAGCATAAATGCCAACCATGCCAGTTCAGCCAATGCCAGTTCAGCCACCCACACTTGACCAGGCAGTCGAGCAGCCAAAACAGGGATGCTGTAGGGCGATCGCTTCTACAAGCCTCTCCGAAGCACAAGCTCAAAAATATGCTGAATGGTTTAAGGTGCTAGCAGACCCCACTCGTTTACGAATTCTCAACCTGCTAGCGCAAAATAAGGAACCTTTGTGCGTCTGCGATATTGTGGATCAGTTTGATCTGGGACAACCTACCATTTCTCATCACCTCAAGTTGTTGCGAAACACCTGCTTCGTCAAAACTGAGCGACGAGCTAACTTCATTTATTACAGCATCAATCACGAGTGCATTCCTGCGCTCCCCCAAGCGGCTCAGCAGATTATGGGCATCTAACATTCGTCCCAAAAGCCCTTCTGACAACAGCCCACCTCAAAATATTGAATATCGTCAATATTCAATAAACCCCGTTCTCACATCCTACTCAAATCGTTCTAACTTAGGAGATTAGCCATGACTACATTGAAGACCCACGTCGCACTCAGAGTTGCCAATCTGGACAAGTCCATCGCCTTTTATCAGGCAATGTTTGGAGTGTCTCCGGTAAAGCATAAAGTTGACTATGCCAAGTTTGATCTGGAGAACCCTGCTCTCAACCTGACATTGAATACAGCCGAGACAATCCAACCGCAGGGAACACTCTCTCACCTGGGCATTCAGGTAGGCAGCACTGAAGACGTACAGGCGGCGATCGCCCGTTTTGCGAAGGCAGGTCTGAATCTATTTGAAGAGAAGAACACCGACTGTTGTTATGCCCTGCAAGACAAAGTTTGGGTGACAGACCCCGACGGCAACCGTTGGGAGGTCTTTGTTGTCAAAGTAAGCGACACAGCCCCGGAAGAAACGATTAGTTTGAATCCATCCCAGATGTCTGGTCAGCCTCAAGGGGTCAAATCCTGCTGCGCTTAGGCTTTGTTAAGAGCGGTTAGACCAAAGGATTGCATCATGGCAGTGTCTGTCATGATGCAATTCAATCGCCATGTTTGTCAATTGGATGCGTGATTGGGGCGATCGCTAAGCAGAACCTGCTCTCCAGCATCATTGTCACCATCATCGGCATCGCAGCTGATCTCCATGGGGAAACTAAATGACCTCTGGTCAGTAAGCTATAGCAAACTCTTGCCCAAACGTTGATGGTAATCTTTCGAGTAATCAAAGTGTTGTTTGTAACAATCTGATTAGCTTAACAAAAGTTAATATAATACGAATGACTATAGTTCTATGAGAGATACATCATGGCAGGATTGTTTGGTTTTTTTGGCAAAAAGAAGACCGATGAGGGGCAAGCCACTCCACAAGATAATGGCAAGCCACAAGCTTACTTTTTAGACGCAGATGATGCCAAAACTCTGGGCAATATCGAATACATGAGAACTGCCAAGATGATTAAGCACACGTTTCCTAAGACTGCAAGCAGTAAGAGTGGCTTTGAATCTGTCGTGCAAGTGTCGTCAATGGGAATGACCTCCGGCGAGTTGCAAGCGGCAATTGAAACCGCTGAAGCAATCACACAAGCGATGGAAACAAATGGTGCTGCTATTAATGGTTTTACCAGCAATGGCGCAGCACCCAAAGCCGAGAGTAACGGTGCTGCTGAGCGTCGTCGCAGCGATAGCGATAGCAGCATGGACATGTTCCGCAACATGGCACGCGACATTCGGAAACGTTAACAGTTATTCAATCGTCTTCATCTAGCTTGCTGGGTACAGAGTACTGTGCCCTTTTTTCGTGTCTAGAAAAATGCTAGGAGATTCAAGATGTCAAATCATGTCACGTCTCTACCCATTGCCAGGTTGAATGTGTTATGCAGGAGCCAAATATTATACTTACACTCTCAAAATCGGCTATTGTTCTATGGCTGTTTATCCATCTTGTCCAATCTATCGGATTCCCGACAAGCTATCGCTCTTTGGTCAGCGATTAGTAGATACAGGATGGCTAGAGTTTGAGCAGATGCTTCAGGTTGAGAGAGAATCGCGCCAATCAAATGAATCAGTTATCACCTCTGTTGAACGGCTTATTGGTCGCCCACTCTCGGCTGATGTAAAGCAAATGTATAAGCAACTCAGCTTATTTGAATTAAAACTTCTCCATTGTGTTGAACCATTTGTTTTCGAGAATTCAGGAATTACGATCAACCAAGTTTCTGAATTAATTGACACGTTAATTCCAATTGATATTTGTCGTCGCTATCGCTTAGTACCTCTCTTCAAAATAGAACATGGACCAACCTCACTCCTAGTGGCAATGGTTAATCCAAATGATTTGGCGGCTCAAGATGATTTAAATAGAATTTTGCGGCCTCAAGGATTATTGCTTAAACGCCTGGTGATTCCTGTAGAAGATTATCAGCAAATTATTTCTCAATATCTAGATAACCAGTTTGATCAGCAGAAACAGCTTGATCTGCAATCTAAGTTTGACTCTAAAGCTGACCTCGACGAGCTAGAATATCTTGGTCTAGAAGAGATAATAGACGATGCTAATGTAGACTTGAAAATCGCCTTGACCGATGGAGAAGCTGAACCAGTTGTTGCATTGGTTAACAAAATCCTGGTTCAAGCACTTCAAGAAGAGGTTTCAAACATTCACGTTGAGCCTCAGAAGGAATATCTTCGGATTCGATTTCGTAAATATGGGGTGTTGAGGGATGCGGTTGACCCCTTACCCAAGAAAATTATCCCCGCGGTGACCGCTCGCCTCAAAGTAATTGCTGATCTGGATATTTTAGAGAAGTGCTCACCTCAAACTGGTAAAATCTATCGAATTTTCGATGGACGTAAAATTGAATTTGATGTCAGTACACTTCCCAGTCGATGCGGCGAAGGGATTGTCTTAACTCTGGTAAATCGGTCACTACCTCCTGTCTCATTAGAAAATATCTTCCCTCACTCATCCAGTAGACAAAGCGTGCAAGAGATGATTGCACACTCGCATGGATTACTGTTAGTTGTAGGAGTACCTGGTTCTAGCAAAATAACCACCCTCTACTCCTTACTTGCTCAACGAAATACTGTAGACAGTCGGATTATTACATTTGAAGAAGTAGTTCAATATTTTTTAGAAGGGATTACTCAAGTACAACTGCCCATCGAGAACCGCAAAGACTATATCAACGCTTGTTTGCGACAAGATCCAGATATCGTTCTGATAGATGAGTTGTGCGATCGCCAAACTACTGAAATAGCCATCAACGCCGCTCGTTCAAAATGTCTCGTACTATCTACCATCAATGCATCTAATCCAGTGATGGCAGTTCAGCAACTGCTCGATATGGGAATCGAACCTTATAGATTCAATCGAAGTTTGATTGGAGTGATTGGGCAACATCTTCTACGTAAATTGTGTGAGGAATGCCGCATTGCTTATACCCCCCTTTCTGAAGAACGAGTTCGATTTGGCATTTCTGAAACTAACCCAGAAGAAACATTCTATCGGGCGAATAGCTTACACCCTCAAGAAATCAAAACAACTAAAGCTGAAGGGACTTTGTGTCAAAACTGTTGTAGAGTGGGTTACAAAGGTCAGATTGCCGTTCATGAAATTCTGCGAATGAGTCCTGTTTTGCAACAACTTCTCATTCAAAAACCGTCTGTTGAAGCTTTTCACGCAACTGCTCAAGCAGAGGGAATGCAAACTTATTTAGACAATGGCTTCGAGTTAGCACGACAAGGCTTGACTTCATTGGATGAACTTGAACAGTTGCTTAAGCATCAGTATTAAAACCAATGAGTATATCCTTAACTGCAATTACTTTCCTCCTGCAATGTCTATAAGCGAACCAGTGGTGTACGACGCTTCATCCGATAACAGCCACAAAATCGCCTGTGCGACTTCGATCGCCTGTCCCCCTCGCCTCATAGGAACCGACTCTTTAACCCGCTCCACTCGATTTGGCTCACCTCCACTGGCGTGAATATCGGTGTAAATAAACCCTGGGCGCACGGCATTGACCCGAATTCCCTCATCTGCAACTTCCCTGGCTAAGCCGATGGTCATCGTATCGATCGCCCCTTTTGAAGCAGCATAATCTACATACTCACCCGGAGAACCGAGACGAGCCGCGGCTGATGAGACATTGACGATCGCCCCGCCCGTGCCACCGTGTTTAGTAGACATACGTTTGATAGCTTCTCGCGCACACAAAAAGCTGCCGATCACGTTTGTTGCAAAAACCCGTTGCAAGCGAGCCGCATCCATCATTTCAACGCGCATTTGTTGTTCTAATATCCCTGCATTATTGACCAGTGCAGTTACTTTTCCGAGTTGATCATCAACGGTTTCAAATAATTTAATTACATCTGCTTCGATAGCCACATCGGCGGCAATGGCGATCGCTTTACCGCCCACCGATCGGATTGAGTCAACCACGCTTTGAGCCGCTTCTGAATGGTGGCGATAGTTGACGCAAACAGCATACCCTCGCTCAGCCGCAAGGTGAGCCGTAGCTGCACCAATGCCACGACTACCACCAGTAATCACCATGACTTTGTTCATCATTAAAGGGAGCTATAAACAGCCTCTCATCACCATAACAGGAGCTACTTTACCTCTAACTTAGGGTGCATCTGACGGTAGGGGAGTGGCAGTTAAAACCGCAGCTACCAGAGCAAAACTGCTCATGCAGGTTCAAAACCTCAGTCCGCGTAGCTTTGACTGCGAGGTTAAATCGGTGGCGACCTCTGCTATGCGACGGTCTTTTTGACCCAGGCGGAATCGGTCTGCCACCTTCTCTCAACATACAAGGCGGGCTTCCCACCTGGTGATGTGGAATGGGCAATGGTGCCGCATCGAGCGAGTCGCGGCACAGTTGCGAAGCGAGCATCCCGAGAGCTTTGGTCATCTGCGCGTGCATTGCCGCAATGGGGAGGTCAAGGAGTGTGGGGCGTTTACCATTTTGCCGTAATTGCGATCGCCCCTTATTACGTTTGCCCTCCCTTCCCCGCATCCATCATTCCCAGCTAGAGTTGAATTGTAGTACTAGTGTTGCGAACACAAAGTTCTGCAATGTATGGCATTGACATTCCTCAACAAAAAATTGTCGAGTTTTGCCAGCGTTGGAAAGTGGTAGAATTCGCGCTGTTCGGCTCAATCCTACCAGAAGACTTCCGTCCCGATAGCGATGTAGATGTTTTGGTTACGTTTGCTCCTGATGCCACTTGGACGCTGTCTGATCATATTGATATGCCGGATGAACTAAAAAAACCTCTTTGGGCAGAAGGTCGAACTTGTGAGCCGTCGAGGGATTGAGCGAAGTCGTAATGTCCGTCGTCGTCAAGCCATTCTAGAATCTGCCAAACCTATTTATGTCACCTCGTGATTTAGATTATGTGACTGATATTTTGGCAGCAGCCCATTTGATTGAAATAGTTCCATCATTGCTGGAACAGCTTGAATCATTGGTTTCATAACAGAGCGATCGCCCTTTTATCCTCTAACTGCACTCTCCTTGAGATACCCGTAAGTGTTCGCCCCTACCCTCTACAATTGAGATAATTCTTTTCTCTCCTCAATTTTTCGAGGTGCGTTACGCCATCGCTAACGGCACCTACCCAATCCACTTTTATCCTTCATCCTCTCTTTCCTTACAGACGCGATAAATCGCTCCTCTCCTTTCTTCTTTTATCCTTCATCCTTTATCGTTTATCCTTTCTTCCTTCATGTTTCAAGCAACTCGTCGGCGACTTGCGATTTGGTATACAACTGTCACAGCCGTTTTATTATTGTTGTTTGCCAGCGGCTTTTATTGGTATGTTCGTGGCACATTAATTGAGCGGATCGACGATACCTTGAATCATGTCGTGGAAGTGGTGCAGCGATCGCTTGTAATTGAGTCTGCTATGGATGGAGGTGCTCCCCATGTCAATGTAGAAGCCAGTTTTAGCAACAACATAGGCTCGGTGGAGGACGACCACATTGATCTGGAGTGGTTTAGCCCAACAGGTGAATTGCTGTGGTCTACATTTTCGCAACCATTGAAATTGCCATTGCATATTAGCAGTGGTGAAACGGTGCATCTTCCCAATCAGGACTTGCAAGATTCAAACACCGCTGATTCATCCTTCAGCCTCGATCCGTCGTCCCTGATTCTGCGGCAGGTGACACAACGAGTGCAGTTAGGGCGACAGGTGTTGGGGTATCTGCGAGCCAGTCATCCCTGGTTTGAGGTGACAAAGCCAACTCGTCAGTTGATTATCGATCTGGGCTTGGGAACGGCAGTTATGGTCGGGGCGGTCGCGGCGATTGGTTGGGGGTTATCGGGGTTGGCGATCGCCCCCGTACGCGACTCCTATCAACGGCTTAAGCAGTTCACAGCGGATGCATCGCACGAGTTACGCAATCCCATTGCGGTGATTCAAACCAACGTGCAGGTGGCATTGTCTGACCCCGATCCACAGTTTCAGGAAACGCAACTTAAAGTGGTGGAACGGTTGACCCGTCGTCTGGGTCGTCTGGTGGATGATTTGCTGTTTTTAGCCCGACAGGACAGCGGCATGACTCCACTTCAAACCAGTCCCGTTGCTCTGAATGACTTACTGCAAGAGGTAACTGAGGAACAGGAGGCGATCGCCTCTGACAAAGCGATTACACTTTTGTTTGACGTGCAGGGAGAGGCAGAGCCTTACATTGTGGAGGGCGATCGCGATCAACTGACGCGCCTATTCACGAACCTGGTCAGCAACGCGATTCAATACACTCCGCCTCAAGGGAAGGTTCACATCACCCTACAACCCGTCAAAAATCAGCATCCTCAACTTCAGGTGCTGGTGTGTGACACGGGCATTGGCATTCCTGAAGAAGCCATTCCTTACCTGTTCGATCGCTTCTATCGAGTTGATCCAGCACGCACCCATGCGGGTTCTCATGCTTCTCAAAAAGCATCCGGAGGTTCAGGACTGGGGTTGGCGATCGCCAAGGTGATTGTCGAGAACCATCAGGGACACATTGCAGTGGACAGCAAACCCAATCAGGGAACAACCTTTACCGTCACGTTGCCCAGCCATACAACAAAGCCCTAACATTGATTCATATAGGTGAAGAGTGGAATTGAGGGTCTAAGATCCTGGCGAATGAATTCGCGTCTACTGGAGCCAGGTCTGCCTGCGCAGACTACCGAAAATCCAAGGTTATAGAAACCAATGCCAGTCGGCTTGGTTTCTATAACGGCGGTTTCAACCGCCAAAATCCTGATCCCGAATTCATGTCAACTCTGATGCTGCCAACGCTTCACCCTTTAACGAATACCACCCAGCAGTTGCAATGGTCTCTCTGCAATCCTCAACCCCGATTATCTATCCCGATAGTGACGGCAACCCAATAGCAGACAATACAAAACAGTTCCGTTGGATTGTAGTAATTCAGCAGAACTTAGTACAACTCGTCATAAATAGGGGTGGGAATTCGGGGTGCAGGGGTGGAACCCCTGACGGGGGCGAAGCCCCCATACCCCCCTGGTTTTATTTCCAAACCCTATCTGTGAATCACAGTACTTAGATTGGCTGTTTGCTGATGATCCAACCGTTTTTGTTGCTGGCGACTTGCTCTGGTATCCAGTTGAGAGCCGCTGGAATTGATCCCAATGATATCTAAAGCGAAAACCCTTGAAACAACGCCTCGACACCCTTCTGGTAGACCTTAACCTCTGCTCCTCTCGACAACAGGCACAGAGCCTGATTCGGGCAGGGGAAGTCATGGTCAATCAACAGGTAGTTGATAAACCGGGCACGGAGATTGAGACGACTGCCCACATTCACATTAAGGAGCGATCGCCCTTTGTCTCCAGAGGCGGTGAAAAACTGGCAAAAGCCCTTACAGAATTCAAGGTCGCTGTGGCAGGACGGGTGTGCCTGGATGGGGGAATCTCGACAGGAGGCTTCACGGACTGTCTACTGCAAGCGGGAGCCGATCGCGTCTATGGCATCGACGTAGGCTATGGGCAGGTCGCGTGGGAGTTGCGTCAAGACCCGCGTGTCATTCTTCGGGAACGGACCAATCTACGCCATCTCACTCCTGAAGATCTGTACACCGAAGACCAACCCCGTCCCGATCTGGGGGTTGTGGATGTGTCGTTTATCTCGCTGACCAAAGTTCTGTCCGCGTTATGGCAGTTGCTCGAACCGCCCCACGAGGTCGTGTTACTCGTCAAACCGCAATTTGAAGTGGGACGAGAGAAAGTCGGTAAAAAGGGAGTTGTGCGAGATCCGCGTGATCAAGCAGGAGCGATCGCCCAGGTTCTAGAAGCCTCGCAGGGGCTAGGGTGGCACTATTGCGGGTTAACCTGGTCGCCGTTATTAGGTCCAGCAGGCAACATTGAATATTTGCTCTGGTTACAAGATCAGAGCTTCGTTAGCTCACCTTCCCTTGCCGATCTACAAACCCTGACGGAAACGGCAAACCGGGTTTTGCACAACAGAGATTAAGGACACGATTAGAAGTAAATTTGGATTGGTAATGATATGGCGCGTCATGCCCTACAAGCTGCTTATACCATTTCTTTAAATCTAAGCTGTACATCCATACATCACGAGATGTGCAACTAATTTGCCCTCATCCCAACCCTTCTCCCACAGGAGAAGGGCTTCCACCCGTTCCGATTCCCTCTCCTGTGGGCTACGGTGTATACACAAGTCTTCTACTCAAGCTAATGCTGGGTTTGATCCTCCCTAACCCTCCTTAAAAAGGAGGGAACCGGAGCCAAAGTCCCTCTTTTTAAGGGGGATTTAGGGGGATCATGCAGAAGATTGGCATCTCAACCGAGATCTGTGTACACGGTAGTTCCTGTGGGAGAGGGTTAGGGTGAGGGTTAGAACGGGTGGAAGTTTCAGAAAAGTCGCACATGTGGTTACATCTGTAAGAGCGGTTCGCGAACCGCCCCTTCCACATCCATCGTTCTACTTTTGAAAACTGGTATTACCCAAATTGACTTTAATTTTGAATCAATCCAGATAAGGTCAGCGTTGCCAACACGCCCAAAATATGACCAAAACTCATGGATGCAATGAAACCAGCCAAACTGATGTTATTAAATATCGGTCCCAGGGGTCCCAGAGGGGCTTTTGGTCCAACGTGGGGTTGTTCAATCGTACGCGAGGCAATGAGTAACACTAACAAGGAAAAACCGATGATAAAAGGCGTTCCCTGCCAGGAAAACAGTGAAGTAGCGTTTTCGGTTTGCTGTGCAGCTAACAATAGAGCGTGAATCAAGGTTTTTCTCCTATGACTGATTTCATAAATTGGTTGAACCGATCATCTTTTTTTTCACGTCAGTCTTCCTCTGGCTATCGAATGATTTACAAAAACCCTATTTGAGACGTGATCTAGGTCTATCTATAGAAGTTATTGCGATCGCCAAAAAACTAGGATGATCGACAGTCTTTTATCGGATTTAGATCTATGACATTTACAAATACGGATGCGATCGCCAAGTGCGTCCAGGCATTTAAAAAACTCGATTTGAATGGACAATTGAGTGCGTTAGCCGCTCTCTACAGTGAAGTTAAAACTTCTGTCACGAGCCATTCCACTGCAATGGCAGCTTCTTCTGAAGTAGATCAGTTGATCAAACACATCAACGAGATGCGGGAAGAGGATCGACTGCAATTTTTGCAGGATGTGTTGTCAGAGAAGGCAACCAAGTCAGATGAAACAGCCCTCGACCCCCATCCCAGCAAAGCTTTACTGGAATTAGTACCAGGGGGAGTCACTCCACCGATCGATCAATACAACGATATGAGCATCAACTCTCGTTTAACGGTCTGGTATCGGTTTGGTCAGATGATGGAGAACCAACTGTCTTCCATCATGGCTCAAAATCCACCCTCTCCTGAAGCGAACGAACTGATTAGCTCTTTGAAGCAATGCGACTTTGATCAACAAATTGCGTTTCTGAACAAAGTGATTTAACTTGCATCAGGTCTGCGACTTTTTGAAAAAGTTGCAGACCTGATTAAACATCCCCATCCATCCCAGGCATTCCGCCGTATTATCAAAACAATTCTTGGTTCGGCTGATGTTTACAGGCTGGGAGGAAATCGGATGCGGCAAGCGCGATGGAGTGTGGTGGTAGGAACAGCGATCGCCAGTTTAATGCTTCTCAGTGGAGCCGAGGCAGTTGCGAACCCAAATTTAGTGCGGCTAACCCAGGTTGAAGTCACGCAACAGTTGCGCCAATTACCAGGCTGGGAAACTGACGGGCAACGGCTTTACCGAACGTATCGGTTTGCTAATTTTGTGGAGGCGATTGCCTTTGTAAATCGATTAGTGGCTCCTGCGGAAGCTGCCGCCCACCATCCCGACCTCACCATCTCCTACAACGTCGTGACAGTCAGTCTGACAACCCATGATGCAGGTGGTTTGACCCAACAAGACTTCGACCTGGCACGCCAAATCTCTGCGCTATAGCTCTTGAATGTGGCTACGGCTAAAGCAACCATAGCCGTAGTCACCTCAGTTAAGACAAGGCACTCAACAGGACAAACCCAATTAATCGCGTCTCTCTCGGCGGGACTCATCAATGTCCTAACGGTTTTGGCGATCGCTATATAGCCCTACGCCTATGCATTAGGACATAAGGGTGTGGGGGCTGCGCCCCAAACCAGGTGTTCCACCCCTGCACCCCGTTCTAACCGTTAGTGAGTACTGCTATAAAAGTAAAAAATCCCCAGTTTCTGCTTTGGAAACCGGGGATCTGAGAAAAGCATCTGGAAATCTACACCGAGAGTTGTTGCCGCTGATAGAGCGACCAATACAACCCCTTCTGCATCAACAGCGAATCATGAGTGCCCCGCTCGGCAATGACTCCTTTTTCCATTGCCAAAATTAAATCTGCTCGTTTGAGTGGAGCAAAGCGGTGCGCAATCAGGAAAACAGTCCGACCTCTAGAGATGCGTTGCAGGTTTTCTAACACTTGCTGTTCTGTCTCAGCATCGAGGTGGCTAGTCGCCTCATCCAGAATGATGATGGGCGCATCCGAGAGGAACATGCGAGCCAACGTAATTCGTTGCCGCTGACCACCCGACAGGGCGGTGCCTCGTTCACCCACATTAGTGTCATACCCATGGGGCAAATCGCAGATGAAGTCATGGGCGACTGCCAATCGAGCCGCTTCCACTACCTGTTCAGCGGTGACTTCTGGGTTGCCCAGGGTAATATTCTCCAGAATGGAACCGTTGAACAGGAAATCCTCCTGCAACACGACGGCTATTTGGGGTCGCAGGGATGCCAGATCAGCACTCTTGATATCAAACCCATCAATCAGAATGCGTCCAGACTCCGACAGATAGAGCCGCTGAATCAGTTTAGACAGGGTACTCTTACCTGATCCGCTGCGTCCCACAATGCCGACAAACATTCCGGGTTCAACGGTGAAGGAGACTCCTCGCAGGATCGGTTCCTGGTTTGCTTGATAGCGGAAGAACACTTGATCAAACACAACATTGCCGTGCAGAGGAGGCAGCACCAAACCCGTTCCCGGTTCTGCTTCCGGGGCGACGTTGAGAATATCACCAATGCGATCGACCGCCAGCAGCACTTCCTGCAAGTTTTGCCAGAGTTGTACTAATCGCAATAGAGGTCCTGTCACCCGACCCGACAACATTTGAAACGCCACTAACTGACCAATGGTGAGATCCTGGTTGATCACTAAACGTGCTCCAAACCAGAGGATCAGCATGGCGGAAAAGCTGGTCAGAAAATCACCCAGGTGATTACTGATATTCGCTGTAGTGCTGGCTTTGAAGCCTGTACGAATAAAGCGGGCGTACAGTCCTTCCCAGCGATCGCGCGATGCTTTTTCGGCGGCATGTGCCTTAACAGAGTGAATTCCGGTGACGGTTTCCACCAAAAAGGATTGGCTATCGGCACTGCGGTTAAAGGTTTCGTTCAACCAGTTCCGCAGAATGGGCGTGGCGAATAACGTCAAAAGAGCAAACAACGGCAACACCGCCAGTGCAACCCAGGTCAGCGTAACGTTGTAGTAAAACATCACCGCCAGGTAGACCACGGAGAAGATGCTATCGAGAATCACCGTCAGGGCAGTGCTGGTGAGGAACTGGCGGATTTCCTCCAATTCCTGAACTCGCGCCACCGTATCCCCTACCCGACGCGCCTCAAAATAGGACAGGGGCAACCGCAACAGATGGCGGAATACCTGTGCCGACAACGCCATATCCAGGCGATTTGTCGTGTGGGTAAAGATAAACATCCGCAGCGTGCCCAGCAGTGCCTCAAAGCACGCGACTGCCAGGAGAGCCACCGCCATTACGTCCAGCGTCGGGATGCTTTCTTGCACCATCACTTTGTCAATAATGACCTGCGTAATGATGGGAGTCGTCAAACCCAGAATTTGCAGCGTAAACGAGGCAGTCAAGACCTCGCCCAACAAGCCCCGAAACTTCCAGACCGCAGGCAAAAACCACATAAGGCTAAAGCGGTCTTGCTTTTGCGTTAGCTCGGCTTGCCAGAGTTGTCCATCCCAGGCTGTCTCAACAGCGGTTCGTGGCACACTCAGGGCAGTTTGCTCAGGGTTGAGCGGATCGGCAATCACCAGGCGATCGCCCCGAACCCCATACGCCACCACCCATCGCTGATCCTGCCAGCGCAAAATCGCTGGAAACTTGATCAGGCGCAGATCACTCCAATCTCCAATGAGCAAACGGCGGAGTTGAATGCCCAACTTTTCAGCCGCATTGACCATATCTTTTGGACGCTGCCCCTGCAACTGCCGCTGCACCCAATCGAGTTGGTTAGGGGTTTCCAGGTATTGCGACAACATGGTGAGACAGGCAGCCCCGGTGTTGATCGCCCCTACAAAGGGATAGCCCGTCAGCGGTTTCGGCGCATCCGTGAATTCGGGTTGATAGCGCGATCGCAATCCCATCCAGAACTGCTGCATCTCCGCCGTAGACAGCGACTTCCACATCGGCGATCGCCATTCCACAACCACCACTTCCTTGCTGGCGGCGCGTGCCTTCCACTGGTTCGTCAACTCTGGGAAGTCACCAAACCAATCGCCCGGTTTCAGCAAGGTCGGCTTACCCTCATCTGGCACCAACCGTACATTACCCGTCAGCACCAGAAACTCGCTTCCCGGAGCATCATTTGACCAGATCACTTCCCCCAAGGTGCATTGACGAAGTTGAGCCTGTTCTTTAACTTTCAACTGTTGCTCTGGAGTCAACCAACACAGGGGTGGGGCATCCCATGCAATGCTGGCAAGTTGGTCGTTTGTAATCATTCTCCTACCTGTAGCTTAATGGGAAGCTTTTGGATGCGCTCTGCCAACCACTGTTCAAACAATTCGTCCTGCAACCCCTGTTTCACCTGGGCATCGTCGAGGGTGGCTGAGAGAATTTCTTCGATCCGGAACAAGCCCCACCGTCCTTCCATACCCAACGGACCCACGACATCACCCGGTTTGGCGAGATCAATCGCAGACCGCAAAATGTCAGGCATCGTACCCCGGCTTACCGGACCCACCATGCCATTCATCACTTTATCGTCTGTCAGGGAATATTCACGAGCCAATTGCTCAAACTTTGCGCCTTCTAGAATCTGACTTTTTAGCTCATCCGCCAGTTCCTGATCGGCGACGATGATGCGCGAGAGCACAACGCGATCGAGAAATACCTTGCGTTCGATGAAATACTCCTGCAAGCGATTAGCGGTGACATCCTCTTTGAGCTTGCGGACTTTGAAGCCGTAAGCAATTTGATTATGGAAGGTTTCGTAATTCAGCCCATTCGCAGTTAGCCATTCCTGAAATTTCTTAGGGTCGGTCAACTGCTGCTGTAATCGAAAGTCAATGACGGCTTGCTCCACCACACCAGACCCGATCTGTAAGGTGGTATTGGATTCTAGCTCTTGCTCAATGACAAACTGGCGAACAATTTCACCGATGAATCCATCCAGTTTGCGATTGACCTGTAAGTACTGGAATGCCTTGCGGAGTGAGATCGGTTGATCGTTAATGGTCAGAAACGGTTCAGAACTCATGGATTCATGACTAGACAGTAGCAACCTCAATTATGCCCAACTAAGTCAGAGAGATAGGAGGCTAGAGGATCAAAGTTTGCGTTAATTCACGTTTAATGATGGTCTTGACGCAACTCTGGTTCTCTAGGAAACTCTTTCATCAGTTCTCTGACCTGTTCCGCATGATAGGAACTGCGGGTTAAC
Organism: Oscillatoria sp. FACHB-1407; assembly: GCF_014697545.1. GTDB lineage: Bacteria > Cyanobacteriota > Cyanobacteriia > Elainellales > Elainellaceae > FACHB-1407. Next base: position 65,595 of record NZ_JACJSA010000021.1, read on the forward strand.
GGAGATGCAACAATTTGTAAAAATCCCAGTTCTTCACCCCACTGCCGCCAGGTATCAAATTCTCCGGGGGTGACAAATCGCTGTACGGGCAGGTGTTTAGGACTGGGTTGGAGATATTGCCCAATCGTCAGAATGTCACAATCCACCGATCGCAAATCCTGCATCACCTGCCGAATTTCTTCATCGGTTTCGCCCAGACCGACCATAATGCCCGACTTGGTATAGACGTGGGGAGCCAGTTGTCGCGACTTTTGCAACACTTCGAGCGATCGCCCATAGTCTCCCTGAGGACGCACCCGCCGATAGAGCCGAGGCACTGTCTCGGTGTTGTGGTTCAGCACCTCTGGGTTGGCTTGCAGAATGATCTCCAGCGCATCCCAGTTCCCACACAGATCGGGAATCAAAACCTCAATGGTGGTATCAGGCGAAACCTGGCGAATGGCTTGAATACAGCGATCGAACTGCGATGCACCCCCATCGGGCAGATCATCCCGGTTCACCGAGGTAATCACCACATGGTTTAGCTTCATGCGACGTACCGCTTCTGCCAGACGGGTAGGTTCCGTAGGGTCGAGTGCTTTGGGTTTCTTTTCAAAGTCGATGTCGCAATAGGGACAGGCTCGCGTACAGGCGGGTCCCATAATCAAAAATGTAGCGGTGCCGTGGTTGAAACACTCCCCGATATTAGGGCAGGACGCCTCTTCACACACCGTATTGAGCGACAAATCGCGCAAAATCTCTTTAACACTGCCAACCCGCTCCCATTGAGGAGCTTTAACCCGCAACCACTCTGGCTTACTCGGTTTAACCGTCACGTCAATGCATCATTCTAAAGGTCTAGATGATCTTAACAGAATGGGAATGGGGAGTAGAGAGTGGGGGTGTGGGGTGTGGGGTGTGGGGTGTGGGGTATGGGAGGATTTTTTGGTAAATCCTTCTCCTTGACTCCTCTACGCCGCTACTCCCTTTTGTCTAAAAGGAGCGATAGTGAATCAGGCAATCAAACCCCTCTTGCAGGCTAGGAGGTGCGCCGTTGAGGCGACGATGCATCCGTTCGATCACATCCAGTGGCACCTGGCGATCGCGCTGTTGATTCCGCTTCAGGCAAACCTCCAGGGGAACGTCGAGCCACAATCCGGTGAGATGATCAAAGCCACAATGACGAACCAGGGCGATCGTCTCTCGTCGGTTGCGGCGGACGGCATTCGTGGCATCCAGGATTACCTCTTGTGCTGCGCCCTTGGAAATGTGGAGTGCCGCTTGATGCAACTGTCGCTGTAACTCAGCCCAGATCCGTATCCAAGGTCCCTGAACCGCTTCATCACCAAACAATTGCCCCCGAATTGCATCAGTCGAAATCCAGATCCGTCCCGGTTGCGTCTCCAGCAATCGCTTTGCCAGTGTAGTCTTGCCACTACCCGGCAACCCAATCAGCAGCAGCAGGCGGGGAGAAGTCAAGAGAAGGATAAATGATGAAGGATAAAGGCTAAGAGACGCAAGAGATGAAGGAATACAAGGATGAGCGTTGCTGCTATCCCTTGCCTCACTATTTCATCCTTCATAGTTCATCCTTTATCCTTTATCCTTTATCCTCTATCCTTCATCCTTTATCCTTCATCCTTTATCCTTCATCCTTTTCTCTTAGATGATGGTTCCATCAGGGATGGTGGCGTTCTTCAACACCACAACGATGCCGTTGCGGATATAGAAACCCTGGCTTTCGCGTTCGGCTTCTTCCACGCGGTCTTTGTTGATGATCTGCACATCGCAGCCAATGCAGGCATTTTTGTCGATGATGGCACGACGAATGGTGGTGTTCGCGCCAATACCGAGGGGAACACCTTTGCGATCGCAGTTCTCCTGCCGTTCCGCATAGGGTTGATAGAAGTCAGCCCCCATGATCAGCGCGTCTTGAATCGTGCTACCTGACTCAACACGAGTCCGGATTCCCAAAACGGAATGGTGAATGGTGCAGTTCTTCAGAATGCAACCCTCGCCAATCATCGACTCAGTAATGTGGCAGTCGAGCAATTTCGTGGGAGGTAGATAGCGACCCCTGGTATAAATCGGTGCCTGTTCGTCGTAGAAGCTGAAGGGGGGTTGGGGTTGCTGGGTCAGTGCCAAATTAGCGTCGTAAAAGGCTTCAATGGTTCCGATATCTTCCCAGTAGCCGTTAAATAGATAGGCCTGGACGTTGTATTCCTTCGACGAAGCGGGGATGATTTCCTTGCCGAAGTCAGTCTGTTCGGGCGATCGCTTCAACACGTTCATCAACACGTCTTTCTTAAAGACGTAAATCCCCATCGAAGCAATATAGGGGCTTTGTTTTGCCTCTTCGGGCGACAGACCCAGCGTAGTCGTGTCTACCTGCATTTGCTTCAGGGCTTCTCCCTTGGGTTTTTCGCTGAAGTCAACGACTCGACCGGAGTCATCAATTTTCATCAAGCCAAAGTCAGAGGCCCGCTTTTCATCAATTGGAATCACTGAAATGGTGATATCAGCATTTGTTTCGCGATGGCGTTGAATGAACTCGGTGTAGTCCATCCGATACAGATGATCCCCCGACAAAATCAGGTACTCATCTACATCGAACTCGTCAAATAACCACGCATATTGCCGTACCGCATCGGCTGTGCCCTGAAACCAATTGGGGTTTTCGGGTGTTTGTTGGGCTGCCAGAATTTCCACAAACCCCTCATGGAATCCAGAGAAGTTGTAAGTCCGGGAGATGTGGCGGTTTAAGGATGCCGAATTGAATTGAGTGAGAACGTAGATTTTATAAATGTCTGAGTTAATGCAATTGCTGACAGGAATATCAATCAAGCGATATTTGCCCGCCAACGGAACAGCCGGTTTAGCCCGTAACTTTGTTAAGGGATAAAGACGGGTGCCCGCACCGCCGCCTAAGATGATCGCTAATACTTGCTTCACGACAACCTCTTTATACCTATTTTGATCCCACGTCCAGTGTCCATCTGTCAGGTACTCTTTGCAAGAGGTTAGGGATACAAAGGTGAATTGTTTTGGTCAGTCATAAGGAGCAACTTCTTCAGTGGGGATCGATGCTAAAGCTCAGCATTACGGTTATACAAGAATCATTCGCTGGATAGATGCGATCGCAGAATAGCTGAAATTTATCCTACTCAACCCACAATATTCATCTGAACAATCCACTTCTATGCTTTATATAGAAGTACGAATGTTCTAAAAACACGCATGAGTTTTTTCTGAACCACTATGAATGCAGCAACGAACTGATTCGGTGACGCCAATCCAGAATCGTACCCTCCTCCACTCCTCTACCCCTCCACCTGCCCACGCCCGTCCCATGAAGCACGTTACCGCCATCTCGTTTCTCCAGCAGTCTGACCCCATCCTGGCAGCGGTTATCGAGCGCGTGGGACCCTGCCTTTTAACGACGGATGAAGGAGATTTGTTGTCCTGTCTGGCGGAAACAATTATCTATCAGCAACTTTCGGGGAAAGCTGCCGCGACCATCCATCGTCGGTTTCGGCAAATTTATGGTGAAACGGTCCCACTCACGGCAGCGGCAATTCTCAACACGCCCGACGACGTGCTGCGGGCAGCAGGACTGTCACGCTCTAAAGTGACCTACATCAAAGATCTGGCAGAACGGATACAGGCAGGCTTGCCCACTCTGGAGGAGTTACAAGAACTCGATGACGAGGCGATCGCCAAAACCCTCACCCAAATTCGCGGTATTGGACGATGGAGTGTGCAGATGTTGTTAATCTTCCGGTTGGGTCGTCTGGATGTGCTGCCGACGGATGACCTGGGGGTGCGAGCAGCGATCCAAAAGCTGTATGGCTTGGAGGCACTGCCCGACAAGAAGACCATGGAAGAGTTGGGGCAACGCTGGAAACCCTACCGCTCGATCGCTGTCTGGTATTTGTGGCGGAGTTTGGATACCCCGTCTACCGTTTAGCTGGTCGATCGCCTCACTACAATGTCAGTCACAAACGGACGACTACCATCGGTCGAGTTGCCGCTGATGCGCAATCGAATTTCGTTTGCCGTGACCGTTCCGCCGATGCGAGTCCCGGCAGCAACGTCATACGACCAGTAGTTCCAGAAGCCCTGACTGACCTCACGCCGTGAGTTAAAGAAATTGGCGTCGAGCGATTGTGAAGCATAAGTGTTGGTTAGGCTACCCGACAGCCGGTTGCCACTCAGTTGAAACGTCCAATACTGCGCTAAAAATCCGCCTTGAATGTTGTAGGGAACTGCCGAGTAAAGCTCGATCGCCCCTTCCACATTTCGAGAACCAGGAGAAGGCGTAATCGTGAGGTTAAAGGGATTGCTCTCATTGGCTCCTCCGGCTTGCTTAATCCGCCCAATGGTGACAGTTGTGCTGATTTGAGTTTGGGTGGTGCCCACATACTGACCAAACAGATTGGACACCTCAATGGTGCTGGTCGCAACGCCCGTGTAGTTACCCCAGAGATTTTGATTACCCGGTTCCAGACTGGGCGTAAACTGCATCAGGTAGTTGGTGTTACCCGACACTCGGAGCACCTTGACGTAGTAGGTTCCGGCATTGAGTACCCGCCGAATCGATTCGGATAGGCTGCCTGTACGGCGCGATCGCACAATTTCTCTGCCTCTAGAATTCAGCAGTTGGAGATCGGCATCCGCTCTTAACCCACTCAGGGCAATATTCAAACTGCCCCGGCTTCCTAATTGAAATTTGTAGACATCGACGACATCTTGGCGACCTACATAACTTCTGACAGCACGATTGGCACGCAGTGCGCCTAAATTATTGGCCTTCGCTAAGGTGTTATCGGCATTGCTAGCTGACATGACACTCCTCGTCTAATAACACAATCTCGTGGGTGGATCAGGTGTGAATTGCATCGCTCTAGAAATCGTGAAACCCTTACTGACGTGTCACTTTAGGCGCGAAGCTGGAGGGGTGGCAAGTACACGTGACAAATTGATTCAAAACTTAAAGATATGTTTTACAGCTAACCCTTGAAATAGACCAACTGGGTGAGGCATGAGGCAGTCGTGAAGGCAAATTGCAGAGAGGAGACGCGATTAATCGCGTCTCCTCTCTGCAATTTGCCAACCCCTTACATCACTCGCCCGGATGCCGATCGCTTCAAAAATTGCCCCATTCCCGGTTGCCCCAACCACTGATCGCCATCCACGATTAACTGACCCCGCAAGAACACTTTCTCGACTTTGCCTGTCACCTCGCGCCCTTCGTAAAGGGAGTAATCCACGTTGGAGTGGTGGGTGCTGGCACTCAAAACATGAGTTTTGTTGGGGTCAAACAGAACGAGATCGGCATCGCTGCCCACAGCGATCGCCCCTTTTTGGGGAAACAGGCCAAACATCTTGGCGGGAGCGGTGGAAGTGAGTTGGACAAAACGATTCAGCGAGATTCTGCCCGCGTTGACACCACCATCAAACAGCAGGGGAATCCGCAGTTCGACCCCCGGTGCGCCATTGGGGATCTGCTCAAAGTTGTCGCGCCCCAGTTGTTTGGATTTGTTTAAACCATAGGGAGCTTCGTTGAAGCAAAAGGGACAATGATCCGTTGAGACAATCTGCAAGTCGTCAAACTTCAAGCCGCGCCAGAGGGCGTGCTGGCACTTGTGCGATCGCAGTGGGGGAGTCATGACATATTTGGCAGCTTCAAAACCGGGGCGATCGTATTCCTCGATGGTGAGAAACAGGTAGTGGGGACAGGTTTCTGCAAACGCCGGAATGCCGCGATCGCGTGCCTCAACGACTGCTGCAAGAGCCTCTTCAGCCGACAGATGCACCAGATAAACGGGGATTTCTGCTAATTCCGCCAGACGGATGGCTCGATGGGAGGCTTCTCCTTCCATGATGGAGGGACGAGTCAGGGCGTGATATTTCGGAGAGGTATTGCCCTGTGCCAGAGCCTCTTCGATCAGCACTTGAATCACACCACCATTCTCCGCGTGGAGGTTGATCATGCCACCATGATTGCCAACCGTCCGCATGGAGCGAAAGATATTGGCATCATCCACCATCAACACGCCGGGGTATGCCATGAACATTTTGAAGCTGGACACGCCATCGTGGTTGATCAGGTCGGGCAACTCTGCCAGCACACCTGGATTGACATCCGTGAGAATGATGTGGAAGCCAAAATCGACACACACCTGAGGTGCTGCTAGAGCCAGACGCTGGTCGAGAGCCTGTTTCGGAGTCTGGCCTTGACGTTGCAGGGCAAAGTCGATGATGGTGGTGGTGCCACCAAAGGCTGCCGATCGCGTCCCGGTTTCATAGGTGTCGCAGGTCTGAGCGTTGCCCAGGTCAAACTCCATGTGCGTATGGACATCAACCCCACCCGGTAACACCATGAGTCCGGTCGCTTCGTGTACCTCAATAGATTCCGCTGGAATATCACGGGCGATCGCCTCAATTCGCCCATCCCGAACCAAAATATCGGCAACGTAATCATCAACGGCTGTAACAATTCGTCCCCCTTTGATCAGCACCTCACGCACCATAAATTCCCCTCATAAAATTTGCTTTTTCAGGCTCCTCATCTGATCCCCCTGCCTGCGGCATCCCCACAAGGGGGATTTCTACCTTCCTAACAAAGACTGCAAAATTAGGGCTGAATTCGCAATAGCTGCATCGGCGATCGCTACAAATCGCCACAAATCGCCACAAATACCATTGCGCTGTAACACAATTCGTCAACTTCCTACGGGTCGGTAAATCACCGAATGTAAGCGGTGATACAATTCAGAACCGGAAAAATCATTAAAACTCCCTATAGCACTCATTGAAAAAAGGAGTGCTTTGGTTAAAGTTCTCCAAAACCAGCACACTTCATCCTGCTTTTACTGGTACATTCCCATGTCTGAAGCATTTGTCTCTACCTCGGTCGCAACGTCTGAAACCGCAACTCCCCAGGATGTGAGTGTGACTCAGCAGGTGATCGCCAGCAATACTCAGGGAGTCGTGTTGCGATCTGTTACTAAAAAGTATGGCTCGGTCGTTGCCGTCGAAAACGTTAATTTAGATATTCCGGCAGGCTCTTACTGCTGCTTACTGGGCCCCAGCGGTTGCGGCAAAACCAGCACGCTGCGGATGATTGCCGGACATGAAGACGTCACCAGTGGGGATGTGTTGATTGGCGATCGCCGCGTCAATGATCTCCCACCTGCTAAACGCAACACCGCCATGGTGTTTCAGAACTATGCTCTGTTTCCCCACAAAACGGTGCGGGAGAATGTGGGGTTTGGCCTGAAGATGCGCGGGATCAGCAAGGCAGAACGCGATCGCCGTGTTGATGAAATGTTGGCGATCGTTGGACTGGAGAAATTTGCCAACCGCAAACCCAATATGTTGAGCGGTGGACAGCAACAGCGTGTTGCCCTGGCAAGAGCACTCGCGACCCGTCCTCAAGTGTTGCTGCTCGACGAACCTCTCAGTGCCTTAGACGAATCACTCCGGGTCAAGACGCGAGGGGAATTGCGCCGTTTGCAACGCCAGTTTGGCATGACCTTTATCCAGGTGACCCACGCGCAGGATGAGGCGTTTGCCCTGGCAGATCAGATTGTCGTGATGGATCACGGTCATATTGACCAGGTCGGCACCCCCACTGAAATCTTCACCACTCCTGCCTCTCGCTTTGTTGCCCGGTTTGTCGGGGACAACAACATCTTTGTTGGCAAGGTGACCAGTGTCATCCCCAACTCACCCGCCATTATCCAGTTAGAGGTGGATAAACTGGGCACCTTCCTGTGCAAAGGGTTAACCGCTGATGTGGGTATGACCGCTGCCTGTTGTGTCCGGAGCGATCGCATGACGCTCAAGCCCTTTAATCCTGGAACCCTGCCTCAGCCAAATCAAATCTCAGCGCGGATCGTGGCGATCGAGTTTACAGGCTATGTGACTCGCGTCTCACTGCTCACCGAAGCCACGAATGAAGAACTGATTTACAAAGTGCGGACGCACGACTGGCTCGTTGCCCCTATGCAAGAAGGGCAACTCGTCACCCTCAACTGGTCTACTGACGATTGCATCTTTTTGCCCCACTAGGCTGACTCCCATCAAGTTTGTCCGTTGCCTCACCGATTTTTAAGAGAAACATCCGTTCAAATCCTGATACCCCTATGGCTAAATTTACTCGTCGTCAAATTTTGAGAACCGGGCTTGCTGCTGGAGCAATGCTCACCGCTACTCAGTGTGCTCGCAACGATGCCCCTGTTGGCACCCCCAACAACCCGGCAACAGGTCCAGAGGTCAACACCAACCAGATCAAAGATGTGACGCTGCGATTCATTGGAACGGGAGTATCTCAAATCAATGAGATCCGTGACAAAGCGCAGGAAGATCTGGGCTTTAAGTTAGAAATGCGGGCACTCAGCACCGAAGAAAACAACCAGATCGCCATCACGCAACCGGGGCAATACGACATCTTTGATGGAGAGTTCTTTAGCTTGCCGTTGGTTGTGCCATCGGGTAACCTACAGGCGATCGATGTCAGCAAAATTCGAGACTTTGACAAGATTGTCTCCATCTTTACCACTGGCAAGTTTGAGGGCTTACCCGTTGAAACGTCTCAAGGCACGAACCCCTACAAGGTGATGTATCTGCAAGACCAGGGTTCTACAGAGTTCGCCACTGAGCCAACCAACTGGGCAACCTTGATTCCCTTCCAATATAACGCTGACACGTTAGGCTACCGTCCCGACCTGGTTGGACGCTCCATCGAAAGCTGGGCAGAACTGTTTAACCCAGAGTTCAAAGGCAAAACCTCTATTATCGACATTCCATCCATTGGCGTGATGGATGCCGCGATGGTGGTTGAAGCGGCGGGACTAATGACCTTTGGCGACAAGGGTAATATGACTCGCGAGGAAATTGATCAAATTACCGACATCCTCAAAGAACAAAAGCGCAACGGGCAGTTTCGCGCCTTTTGGAAAACCTTTGATGAATCGGTCAACTTGATGGCGTCGGGCGAAGTGGTCTTGCAATCCATGTGGTCGCCTGCGGTGACTGCCGTCAAAGCCAAGGATATTCAATGTATCTATGCCCCCCTGAAAGAAGGCTATCGCGCCTGGGGTGGTGGTATTGGTCTGTCTAAAAACCTCTCTGGTGTTGCCCTTGATGCGGCTTACGAATACATCAACTGGATGCTTGACGGTTGGGTAGGAGCCTTTTTAGGACGGCAGGGCTACTACAGTGCGGTGCCCGAGAATGCTCGCAAATTTATGTCAGCTCCAGAGTGGGATTTCTGGTACGAAGGGAAACCTGCGGCTGAAGCCATGATTGACCCGTTTGGCAAACAACTGGAGCCGAAAGGGGCTGTGCGGGATGGTGGCTCCTTTAGAGAACGGATGGGTAATGTCGTGGTGTGGAACTCCACGATGGATGAGCAGGTGTATCTCGTTCAAAAATGGAATGAGTTCATTGCGTCGTAGTGGTCAATGGTCAATGGCTATTGGTCAATGGCTATTGGTCAATAGCTATTGGTTATTGGTCATTGGTCAATAGTCATTGGTCAATAGTCAATAGTCAATGGTTTAGATCCTCGGTTTCTATGAAGCATCTTTACAGTCGCCTGATGGAGAGCACCAGGAACCGGGGATCTAGCTCTCTACTGACTATTAACTGTGTCAATTAGCAACTGGCGATCGCCCTTTCCCTTTCATCCTTCATCGTTTATCGTTCATCCTTCTCTTCGTTCTTCTTTTTTCTCTCTTCTTTTTTCTCTTTTCGTTCTTCTTTTTCCCTCCTCCCTCTCATGTCTAAAGGTTTAAAGGCTCTCGAAACCTACGCTCTGGTAACACCACAAACACTCGTCTTTCTGCTGTTTTTGGTGTTCCCGATTGTCATGATCGCGATCGTCAGCTTCTGGCAGTTCAACGGTTACGCGATGGTGCCTGCTTTCACCTTAGACAATTACATCGGTATTTTTACCTCGGATGTCTCACTCAAAACCTACCTCAATACATTTAAATATGTTGCGCTGGTGTGGTTTTTTTCTCTGGCGATCGCCTTTCCCGTTGCCTATTTCCTTGCTTTTCACATCCGCAATCAGCGACTCCAGATCATTCTCTTCCTGATCTGCACCATCCCCTTCTGGACATCCAACATCATCCGCATGATCTCGTGGATTCCAGTGCTAGGAAAGGAGGGCTTGATCAATCAACTGCTCATCGGGTCAGGGTTTAGGGAAGTGCCCGTGGAGTGGTTGCTGTACTCTGACTTTGCGATCGTGCTGGGAATGGTACACCTCTACAACTTTTTTATGATTGCGCCGATTTTTAATAGCCTGATGCGGATCGATCGCAGTTTGATTACAGCGGCTCTGGATATGGGCGCATCGGGGTTTCAGGTGTTGCGTGAGGTGATTCTTCCGTTGTCAGCCCCTGGAATTGCGATCGGCTCGATCTTTATTGTCACGCTGGTGATGGGCGAGTTTGTCACGGTGCGCCTGATGGGTGGCGGACAAGCGGCATCGGTCGGTAAGTTAATTCAAACTCAAATCGGGAGTTTGCAATATCCGTTAGCAGCAGCCAACGCCGTGATTTTGCTAATCGTGACGTTAATTTTGGTCGCAGGAATTTTGCGTGTAGTCAATATCCGCCAGGAGCTGTAACCGTGGAAAAGCGTTCCCTCTCCTTCTATCTGTTAGCGGCTTTTTTTGGGCTGTTTGTCCTGTTTCTCTATGGCCCCATGATCGCCATCTTCATGCTGTCGCTGCAAGGTGAAGAGGGCACATTGACCTTTCCCATGCGGGGATTCAGCTTTTATTGGCTGGGGCAGGTGTTTCAAGAACAGCGGGTCGGCAGTTTTGTGGAGGCGTTTCAGCGATCGCTCCTGTTAGGCATCCTTGTCACTGTGCTTTCGATCGTGGTCACAGTTCTGGCAGCACTGGCGTTCCGACAGCGATTCCGTGGCTCAAATATCATCTTTTACCTGACGATCGCCAGTTTAATCGTCCCCAGTGTGCTCGTGTCGCTGGGTATTGGCATCGCCTTTCAAGTTCTGGGTATTGAAACTAACTGGTTTTCATCGGGCATTGGCGCACATCTCACCTGGACAGTTCCCTTCGCCTTTTTGATCATGCTGGGCATTTTCAACCGCTTTAACCCTGCTTACGAGGAGGCAGCTAAAGATTTAGGCGCAAGTGATGTTAAAACCTTTTGGGAAATTGTGTTGCCGCTGATCGCCCCTGGTTTGGTAGGCATCGGCATTCTCGGCTTCACGCTCTCCTACGACGAATTCACCCGCACATCCCTTGTCTCTGGGCAAGACAACACCCTGCCTCTAGAGATTTTTGGGATGACTACTAACGTCACTTCCCCAGCGTTATATGCGTTGGGTACGCTGACTACTGTTTTTTCCTTCAGCCTCATCGCGATCGCCTTTTTGGCTTACAACTTTTTCTCGCAGCAACAAAAACAATAGAAAACCAGCATATCTACCTATTAGCAGATGAGGGCAAGCAGAGGCTTTGTCCTTTTTTTATGGGTCTTCATGACAGCTTTAAAGCTTGATCCGTAAGCACTTCACGTAATCTTCACAAAAGCTGATCCCCACTCTTTCAATACGAAGATTCTGCAAAGACTGGCTTTTAAGCAGTGCTTATCTCCGAAGAGCAGTCTATAGTTCCTTGTAGTAAGAACCTACGTGTTTACACGGTCATTTTCAAAGAGGACAGCTCGATGACCAATTACACCATCTCACAAGACCCGATCTCGGCGGCTTCTAATTCTTCCCTCATCGTGGAAGAGCCACATCCTTCAGCATATTGCTTGATCAAGCGTCTTACAGATGTGGTCGGTAGCATCGTAGGATTACTTATTCTCGCCATTGTCTTTATCCCCATTGCGATCGCCATCAAACTCGATAGCCCTGGTCCTATCTTCTTCAAGCAAGAACGCTGCGGTTTACAGGGTCAACGCATCGTCATCCGCAAGTTCCGCTCCATGGTCGTGGATGCTGAGCGACTGAAGAAGATGGTGAAGAATGAAGCAAAGGGATTGTTTTTCAAGAATAAGCAAGATCCTCGCGTGACCAGAGTCGGTCAGTTTCTCCGGAAGACTAGCCTGGACGAACTGCCCCAGTTTTGGAACGTGTTGATGGGAGACATGAGTCTGGTTGGGACTCGTCCTCCCACACTGGATGAGGTCGCTCATTACAGTAGCCGTCACTGGCAACGGCTCAATGTTAAGCCTGGATTGACAGGTGAATGGCAGGTGAATGGTCGCTCTTCCGTTAAGGACTTTGAACAGGTGGTTGACCTGGATCTGCGCTACCAGAGCCAGTGGACGCCGTTCTATGACTTCCAGGTGATCTTCAAGACGATTCAAGTTCTGCTCAAGCGATCGGGAGCCTACTAAGGTCACTGATGGAGTCGTGGCAGAAGCTACAGAACAAGTTCATATTCGCCTCGGCGCGGAAGATGCCAAACCTTCTGCGCTTTTTCATTGTTTAGAGATAACTAGGACAGCGATCGCTACATCGCTTAAACCAGGATTAACGGCTGAAACGGCCCTATATCAACCATTCATCGGTGGCTTTGTCCCTTTTCCTACAAGGATCCACGAAAGTAGGGAACTCCAAAACAAACCGTCGCATCTATACATTTCTACGCAATAATACTGGGTACGACCCTGTTAACCAAACCGCCAGCCAAACTGCATGGAGAATTTGGAGGAACAAATTCGTCAGTGGGTGATTGAAGCGTGCAAACACCCCTCTGGTAGTCCCACTCGCCAACGATATTTGACGAAGGTTATTCGCCATACCACCAGCAAACTCTGGCGAGACTCCAGTCCTTACTACCAAGATGCCCTCCAGCAAACGTGGGTTTATTTCTGTCAAAATGTGTGCGAACGGGGCACCGGAGAACGTTATGACCCCAACCGGAGCAGCGTTACGACCTGGCTCAACTCCTATCTCAAGCGGCGACTACAAGATTTTTTTATCGACACGCAAAAGCAACAAGCTCGAAAAGCGACAGGGTTGGCTCAATCGGGGCGATCGGGCGATCAGGAGATTCTTGATCCGCTAGATATGGTAGCGGCTGAACCCGATGCACCCCCAATCCTCAATGAAGTCCAAGCCTGGGCTGAGGCAGATGCCACCGGGGAACTGCGCCGCGTTTGCATCGAGGGACATCCTCATGTCAACTGCCAATTACTAATTCTGCGTCGCCTCCCCCCTGAGACCAGTTGGAAAGATCTGGCAAATGAGTTTGGATTGTCAGTTTCAACCTTGAGTAGTTTTTATCAGCGACAATGTTTGCCTCGTTTGCGTAAATTTGGTGAGTCAGAGGGATATCTGTAAAGGAGGGCTTGATCATGACTTACAGTACCCACGACACCGACTCATTCGCGTTACCGCTACCCATCACTCAACACGCTCAGCGCATCGCTCAACAATTTGCCAATCAACAGCCGACTCCTCAAAAAGCAGAGCAGGTCAGGCTTAACACACTGGCAGTGATCGTGATTCACGACTATTTAGAAATGTTGGGAATTGCCACTGACTTAACCCAGAGCGATAGCTGGAACCCAGTGACCCGCCTCTGTGCCGATGTAGCTGATTTACAAATTGCAGGCTTAGGTCGTCTGGAATGCCGCCCACTGGCATCGGCTGATCCCGTTTGTCCCGTTCCACCCGAAGTCTGGGAAGACCGAGTGGGATATGCGGTCGTACAAATTGACCCACAGGCTGAACAGGCGGCTCTGTTGGGATTTGTGCCCACGGTGGAGGATGAAGAATTGCCGCTGAGTCAGTTGCGATCGCCCGAAGAATTGCTCGATCACCTCGATCGCCTCCTGCATCCTGCAACTCAAATGGCGATCGCACCATCGGTAGCAGCAACCGCAGAACAGGCTTTTGTCACGCTGAGCCAGTGGTTCCAACATCAATTTGCCGAAGGCTGGCAAACGGTAGAATCCCTGCTTAACCCGCAATATCTCAACCCTGCTTATGGCTTCCGGGGAGCGACCAGCACCGAACCCAACACCCAGGAGTCCAGGGTACGTCGCGCTAAGCTCATTGATTTAGGCATTCAGTTTAACCGTCAACCGATTGCCCTTGTGGTCGAGCTACAACCCACGGCTACTGAAAGCACCCAGGTTTGCCTGCAAGTCCACCCAACTCAAGACCAATCCTATTTGCCTCCGGATCTGCGGCTAACCGTTTTGGATGAATCAGGAGCAACATTTTTAGAAGCAGAATCTCGTGCCGCTGATAATTACATTCAACTGCAATTTAGCGGAACCGCCGGAGAGCGATTTGGAGTCCAAATTACGCTGGGCAATAGTCGAGTATATGAGGAGTTTATGATTTAGGCGATGAGGACGTAGCAAGTAGGAGTCAAGGGAGCCAGAGGGAATCCATCATTCACGATAGAGACTGACCAGCCGTCTTATCCTTTATCGTTTAGCCCTCATCCTTTTCTCTTCCCCGTCTCCCATCTTCTATCCCCCAGCCTCTATTTCCCACTCCCCAATACCATGGAGCAGCAGTCGTGGGTAAGGTCGTTGTTCTAAAATTTGGCGAAGGTCGCTTTGATGAAGGGTTTTCGGTCACGTTGCAGATCGGAGAAGAAGGCGATCGCCCCTCTGTGGAAGTGACTGGCAGACTGCCCGCCGCTCCAGACTTGCTACAAACCTATCAGCGGTGGCGGCAGACTTATCGCCGTTTGGGGTTGCCCTCCCGCTTAGAAGCCCCCGCTGCTCAAGTGACTAACGTAGCCCTGTCGGGAGATTGTCAGGAAGCAGCCCAACACCTGCGCGATCGCTTTAGTCTCTGGCTGCAAGCGGAATCTTTTCGTCCGATTCGCGAAAAGTGGTTAGAACAGCTTTCCCCCACCGATGAGATTCGCGTCATTCTCCAGGGAGCCGATCCAGGGTTGCAATACCTCCCCTGGCACCTGTGGGATCTGCTGGAGCGTTACTCCAAAGCGGAGATTGCCCTCAGTAGCGCAGCCTACGAACGAGTCAGCCAACCCCGTCCTCCCAGAGGCAGTGTCCGCATCTTAGCGATTTTGGGTAATAGCGAAGGCATCGACGTACAAGCCGATCGCCGCCTGTTAGAACAACTCCCCGATGCCGAAATCTGTTTTCTAGTGGAACCGCAACGCCAGGACTTGACCGATCGCCTGTGGGAGCAACGCTGGGATATCTTGTTTTTTGCCGGACACAGCTTGACCCAGGAGAGCGGTGAGGCAGGGCAAATCCACATCAACCCGACAGAAAGTCTAACCATCAGCCAACTGCGCTATGCCCTCAAGAAAGCGATGGAGCGGGGTCTGAAACTCGCCATCTTCAACTCCTGTGATGGGTTGGGTTTAGCCCGCGAACTGGCAGACCTGCACATTCCACAATTGGTGGTGATGCGAGAACCCGTGCCCGATCGCGTGGCGCAGGCGTTTCTACAATACTTTCTGGCAGCATTCTCCAAAGGGCGATCGCTCTACTTAGCGGTGCGTGAGGCACGGGAACGATTGCAAGCCCTGGAGGAGCAGTTTCCCTGCGCGACCTGGTTGCCTGTGATTTTTCAAAACCCAGCAGAGGTGCCTTTCACCTGGTATGAGTTAACCGGACGGCAGTATTTCGACACGACCATTCGCGATTGGTTGCAGTCACCCCAATCGCCCCACAAAACCCACCTGCGCCAATCCCTCAAGCGATCGCTGATCAGTAGTCTGACGGTCGCCGCTGCTGTCACCGGGCTGCGCTACTTTGGGTTGTTGCAGGGATTGGAACTGGGGGCGTTTGATCGGATGTTGACGCTCCGTCCCGATGAAGGCACCGATCCTCGCATCCTGTTGATCACCATTGACGACAGCGACATTCAGGCACAACAAGAGCGTACAGGTTCTCTCTCAGAGTCGAGTCTGGAAGCCGTGCTGGAAAAATTGGAACCCCATAACCCACGGGTAATCGGGCTAGATGTCTATCGCGATTTCGCAGCGGAGCGAGCAACGCTCACCTCACGCTTGCAACAGGCTGAGTCTCTGATTGCCGTTTGCAAAGCCGGGGATCCCGATGGTAATGCTCAGGGCATTGCGCCACCACCAGAGATACCCGCCTCACAAATTGGCTTCAGTGATTTCATCGAAGATGACGATGGCACAGTGCGCCGCCATCTCCTGTTTATGAGTGCTGACCCTGCCTCCCGCTGCACGACTCCCTATGCCTTCAGTTCCCAAATTGCATTTCGCTATCTAGCTGCCGAGGGCATCGTTCCAACATTTACGTCACAGGAGGATTTGCGGTTTGGTGACACCGTATTTCACAGCTTGCGATCGCGCACAGGTGGATATCAGGCGATCGATGCGCGAGGAAGCCAGGTTCTGCTTAACTACCGTTCTACCGATCGGATTGCAGCCCAAGTCTCTCTGACTCAAGTGTTGCGAAATGAGGTGGATTTGAGTGTGGTGCGCGACAAAATTGTACTGATTGGTGTGACTGCCTATAGTGCTGGTGATTATTGGGTCACACCCTATGGTGCGGGTCCCACCGAAAAAGTGTCAGGAATCGAGGTACAAGCTCACATGATTAGCCAGATTGTCAGTGCCGTTCTAGACGATCGCCCCCTGCTTTGGGTTTGGAATCCCTGGGTTGAGGTGCTCTGGATTGGTACATGGGCAATCATTGGGGGCTTACTGGCATGGCGCATGCGATCGTCCACCTACCTGGGCTTGGCGATCGCCATTCTCTCGTGCCTCCTCGGCGTTACTAGCGTTGTTGTTTTGATCCGGGGTGGATGGCTCCCCCTGGTTCCGGCTGTGTTAGCGATGACTGGCAGCAGCATTGTTGTATTGCTGGCTCGCCCTGTCTCAGACCTGAGTGCGTCTCCATTGACCCCTGCCCCCACTACAAAATCTTTCTAACGGTTGTATGAAATATCCTGCGGCGATCGCCCTGACTTTGATTAGCTTGATTCACGCTACAGCCCCCGCTCTGGCGTATCCCACCCTCCTCACCTCAACTCTCAAACAGACTCCACCCGCTCCACCTGATCGAGGTGCTCCGGGCGATCGCCTCCGAGGCGGAGCGGTCTGGTACACTCCCCCCACACCCCCCGAACGCGGTATACCAGAAGGACGCACCCGTGGCGGAGCCAGTCGGGGTGACTGTTCAGCCGCTGCCACTGCCCAATCGCTCACGGCTCTTGCCCCATCTACCCCACTCAATACCCCAACCGCCAGAAATTCGGTCTGGGGATTGACCACGGTTGAGCATCCGACCTTTTGGTTTTACATTCCTTACGAGATCACACCCAATCTACCGATGGAGTTTGTCCTGCTAGACGAGGAGGACAATGTGGTCTACCAGACTACCCTGACATTGAACAGCCCATCGGGAGTAATTAACATTACCCCACCTTCGACCGCTCCTGGCTTGGAAGTCGGCAAGATGTATCGCTGGTATTTTCTGGTCTACTGCAATGCTGACAATCCGATCTTCACGCAGGGCGGCATTCAACGCATTACCCCCAATGCTGAGTTAGCCGCCATGCTCCAGCGATCGCCTGCCCGCGAACGCGCTATGCTCTATGCCACCAATGGCATCTGGTTTGATGCCCTCACCACACTGGCAACCCTGCGTCAGGCAGAACCCAATAACGGGGCGATCGCCGCTGATTGGACAAGCCTCCTGCAATCCGTCGATTTAGAAGACGTGGCTCAACAGCGATTTGCACCCTGTTGTACCCTACCTGTAACCCGATAGTTGATAGGAGAGCGCAGGGGAGGGATGAAGGATGAAGGATGAAGGATGAAGGATAGAAGATAAAGGATGAAGGATGAAGGATGAAGGATGAAAGATAGAGCGGGGCTTCCGAAATTCCTTTTCAATAGGAAAAGGGAATCAAGCCAGGTTTCAATGGCGTCAGTCCAACCCACAAAATCCTGACATACCCTGACTCCCCCACTCCCTCATTCCCCAACTCCCTCACCTCCAGCCTCTAACTCGCTGTCGGCTGCATCGATGGATTGGCGACTACATTGCCCTGCTTCAAATAGTTGAGCACTCGCTGCCGACCGTCCAACGCGGTTTCAAAGTCGGGTTTGAGTTGCACAGCTTTGTCATAGGCAGCCAGTGCCGCTTCATAGCGTTCCAAAATCTCTAACACCCGACCGCGATCGTGCCATGCCCAATAATTGTCTGGCTGAATCTGGACGACTTTTGTGTAGGAGGTCAGTGCGTCTTTGTACTGGTGCAACTGCTCCAAAACACTGCCCCGCTTAAACCAGGCGAGGTGGTCATCCGGTTGAATCTGCACCACCTGGTCATAGGACGCGACGGCTCCCTCATACTGTTGCAGGTTCTCCAGTGCCATCCCCCGCATCAGCCATGCCAGGGCATCTGCTGGATTCTCCTCAATGGCGCGATCGCACGACATAACCGCTTCGTCGTAATGCTGCAAGCTGTAGAGTTGATCCACCTGTTGAAGCTGACTCAACACCCGTTTGCGGCTTTGGGTTGCCAATTGAAATCCGGGTTTGAGTTGTACCGCTCGATCATAGGCAGCAACCGCCTCTTCGAGCCGCTGCGATGCCTCCAGAACACGTCCCCGATCGTGCCATGCCCAGTAGTTGTCCGGTTGGATTTCAATCACCCGGTCATAACAGGCGATCGCCTCATCATATCGCTGCACGTTTTCTAGAGCTTTGCCCCGCTTAAACCAGGCAAGATAGTCATCCGGTTGGATCTGAATGACCTGATCATAGGAGGCGATCGCCTCATCGTATTCCTGCAAATTCTCCAGCGCGATTCCCCGTTTGAACCAAATCAGGTAATCGTCCGGCATCGCCTGAATCACCTTGTCGTAACACGCCACCGCCTCTCGATACCGCTGGAGTTGAAACAACTCATCTCCCCGTTCAAACCACGCCAGATGCCCGTCCAGACTCACGGCACGAACTGTAGGCATGATCACCGTGCTGTGATTTGGGCCTAACAACGCGGTAATTGCCTTCAAGGCTTCAGAAGCCGACTGGTAGCGTTGGCGGAAGTCATATCGCACCATGCCATCCAACAGATCAGCGAACTCTGGAGTGACCTCCGTGTGTTCTCGCCAGTGAATCTCGCCAGTGCGCGGGTCTTCTGGCAGTTGTGCCGGATACAAACCCGTCAATGCCCGAATGCCCACCATCCCCACAGCGTAAATATCGCTGCTGAAGCGGGGTTTGCCCGCCATCTGCTCGTTAGGCATATAACCTGATGAACCAATGGCGATCGTGATGCTTGTTTGCGCCTGCTCATCACTCACAGCACCGATTTGCTTAACTGCCCCAAAGTCAATCAGCACAATCTTTTGATCGCTCTTACGTCGAATCAAGTTGGAGGGTTTAATATCGCGGTGAATCACCTGCTGTTGATGCACAAATTCCAGCGTGGTCAGGATGTCATGCAGAATCAGGATGACTTGCTCTTCGTTAAACCGCTTACCCCGCTTGAACAAGCGACTCAACACATCCCCTTCAATAAATTCCTGAACCAGATAAAATTCCTGATTTTCCTCAAAATGGGCAAACAGTCGAGGGATCTGATCATGACTGCCCAGCGTATAGAGGACTTCGGCTTCCCGATCAAACAACCGTCTGGCAGCATGGAGTGAATCTGCCTCTGTGACTTTGGGTTTGAGTTGCTTGACGACGCACTGAGGCTTTCCAGGCAAATGCCAATCCTCAGCCAGGTAGGTTTGACCAAACCCTCCCCCACCTAGATATCGAATGATTTGGTAACGTCCGCCGATTGTTCTTCCAAGCATAAGTTAATGTGTTCCGCAGAGATCGCCGCCTAGGGGCGAATCTAATCGTTAGGCGAGGAGCCGAGTGTAGCAGCTTGCATTCGTAAACTGCCTTTGCCCGTCATACACTCCCCGGTCTGACTAACAGACTTGCCTTTGTAGCCACGAATTCCTTCGCAAACAATCAGTGTAGCCCTTCACATTAAAATGCCCCGATGGAAACTCAAACCAAAACCGAACTAACAGGAAATCAAAGTAGGTGAGCCAATTTAAGCAGCAACGTGCTGTTAATAGTATTCCCCAGCTTCGATAAAGCTGTTTGCAAGCCAGGTCAAGATTGAGTGAATTTTGGATGATACGTCTCATTTCAGGGAACCGTTGGGGGAGTGATCCAGTGTGAGGGTTAGGGATTGGGGGTAGACATTTGATTCAGTGGCTATTCCCCCTCTCGTCGCCTATCCCCCATTTCCGGTTCCCTATCCCTCATGCCCATTCGGCAAATTACTCACGAGAAATTCCTCAACTTGTTATACTGAAAACGCTGGAACTATTGATTTTTGGGAATTTTGTTTCAAACATGCAGCCCACTGACCCTAGCAAATTTACAGAGAAAGCCTGGGAAGCGATCGTAAAGTCGCAGGATGTGATTCGCCGATTTCGGCAGCAGCAGCTAGAGGTAGAACATGTGGCGATCGCCCTTCTAGAGCAAGAAGGGGGGCTAGTAAACACCATTTTGACCAAGGTTGGCTTTGAACCCGCACGTCTAAAGCAGCAGCTTGAATCCTTTGCCCAACGACAGCCCAAGATCTCTGACAACGGTCAACTTTACTTGGGGCGAGGCTTAGACTTGATGCTGGATGGGGCAGAGAATGCTCGCAAAGCCTTTCAGGATGAGTTTATTGCCGTTGAACACATGCTCCTGGCATTGGCAGAGGATGATCGCATTGGCAGACGGTTGTTTCGTGGTGCTAATGTCGATGCCAAACAACTTGAAACAGCGATTAAAGCCTCACGAGGCAGCCAACGGGTGACGAATCAAACCCCCGAAACGGGATACAACGCCTTGGAAAAGTATGGGCGTGACCTGACAGAGCAAGCCAGAGCCGGGAAGCTCGACCCGGTGATTGGGCGCGATGAAGAGATTCGGCGGGTGGTACAGGTGCTCTCTCGCCGCAGCAAAAACAACCCTGTGCTGATTGGGGAACCGGGCGTTGGGAAAACGGCGATCGCGGAAGGTCTGGCGCAACGTATTGTCAACGGCGACGTGCCGGAATCCCTCAAAAACCGTTTACTGATCACCCTCGACATGGGTTCGCTGATTGCTGGAGCCAAGTATCGGGGCGAATTTGAGGAGCGGTTGCGGGCAGTCTTGCGGGAGGTGACGAGTTCCGAAGGACAGATCGTGCTGTTTATTGATGAACTGCACTCCGTTGTGGGAGCAGGTTCCTCGCAGGGCACGATGGATGCCAGCAACTTGCTGAAGCCGATGCTGGCACGCGGCGAGCTACGGTGTATCGGAGCCACTACCCTCGATGAATACCGCAAACACATTGAGAAAGATGCTGCGCTGGAACGGCGATTTCAGCAGGTTTACGTCGGTCAGCCCAGCGTCGAGGACACGATCTCGATTTTGCGTGGCTTAAAGGAAAAATATGAGGTTCACCACGGGGTCAAAATTGCTGACTCGGCTCTGGTCGCGGCAGCAACCCTGTCAGATCGGTATATCAGCGATCGCTTCTTGCCTGACAAGGCGATCGACCTGGTAGACGAATCTGCTGCCAAGCTGAAGATGGAAATTACCTCCAAGCCAGTTGAGTTGGAGACGATCGATCGCCGCCTGATTCAACTGGAGATGGAAAAATTGTCGCTGGAGGGAGAAGGGCAATCGGCGGTGCTGATTGGCTCTTACCGCACCTCGCGCGATCGCCTCGATCGG
Organism: Oscillatoria sp. FACHB-1407; assembly: GCF_014697545.1. GTDB lineage: Bacteria > Cyanobacteriota > Cyanobacteriia > Elainellales > Elainellaceae > FACHB-1407. The sequence goes on from NZ_JACJSA010000021.1 coordinate 87,277, forward strand.
ATTGAGCAAGAGATCCTCGATCTGAAAGAACAACAGAACAAATTGAGTTCGCAGTGGGAATCGGAAAAGAAACTGTTATCCGATATCAATGCGTTGAAAGAAGAAGAAGAACAGTTACGCCGACAAATTGATAAAGCAGAACGTGACTACGATCTCAACACAGCAGCACAGTTAAAATATGGTCGATTAGAAGCGGTTCACCGAGAACTGGAAGAGAAAGAAGCCAGTCTGATTGAGAGTCAGGCACACGGCAAATCGCTCTTGCGGGAACAGGTGACAGAAGCCGACATTGCTGAGATTGTGGCGAAGTGGACGGGCATTCCGGTGAATCGCCTGATGGAGTCAGAGCGACAAAAACTGCTCAATCTGGAGAGCTTTTTGCATCAACGGGTGATTGGGCAAGATGAACCTGTATCAGCAGTCGCAGCGGCAATTCGGCGTGCCCGTGCTGGGATGAAAGATCCGGGTCGTCCGATTGGCTCATTTATGTTTTTGGGACCCACTGGGGTTGGTAAAACGGAGTTGGCGCGTGCTCTGGCAGAATCCTTATTTGACACGGATGATGCGCTGGTACGCCTTGACATGTCGGAATACATGGAGAAAAACTCGGTTGCCCGTCTGGTGGGTGCGCCTCCGGGCTATGTTGGGTACGAAGAAGGCGGACAACTCACCGAAGCAATTCGTCGCCATCCCTATTCCGTCTTGCTTCTCGATGAAGTAGAGAAAGCCCATCCCGATGTGTTCAACATCTTGCTGCAAGTGTTGGATGATGGACGGATTACGGATTCTCAAGGTCGGACCGTGGACTTCCGCAACACGATCGTTGTGATGACCAGCAACATCGGCAGTGAGTACATTCTGGACGTGTCAGGCGATGACTCCCGCTATGACGAAATGCAAAAGCGGGTGCTGGATGGGTTGCGATCGCACTTCCGCCCAGAGTTTCTCAATCGCGTGGATGACATCATTCTCTTCCATGCGTTGAGTCTCAAAGAACTGCAAAAGATTGTCGCTATTCAACTTCAGCGCGTATCTCGCCTGTTAGCCGACCAAAAAATCGCGTTGGAAATGACGCCTGAAGCGCAAAATCACATTGCTGAGGTCGGCAATGATCCAGCGTATGGGGCACGTCCGTTAAAACGCGCCATTCAGAAGGAGATCGAGAATCCACTGGCAACCAAGATCCTGGAGAATACCTTTGTTGAAGGGGATACTGTCCTCATCGACGTGGTGGATCAAGCGCTGACCTTCACGAAAAAGGAATTGCCAAAAGTTGCTGCGCCTGTGGTATCCGTGCCAGAGATTCCAAATGAAGTTGATCCCGTAGTGAACACCAACCCTGTTGTTGCAGTCGATCACTGAGGTGCTGAGGCTAACACTGAGGTGCTGAGGCTAAGCGGCAGCAGAATATCATCACGGTTGTTTTGTTTGTGCCAATCCCCAGAGCACAATTGCACCTGTGACGAAGCCGAGTAATGCACCAACTGTAGCTCCTGAACCAGACCATGTCATCGGATCTGCATTTAAGATGCCATACGCAAGTGCCCATCCAATCGCACCCAAAACGCCACCTACTATTCCACCGCTTATGAGTAGTTTGGGCGATCGCCGTGTTGTAGCATTGAGCCACAAGCCAGTTAAGACGCCATCAATGGCACCTGTGATTGCCCCTACAACTGCTAGGGAGATTTGAGGTTCATCTGTGACACTCAACCCGGTCGATAGGGCAATTCCAACGACACCCGATAACAGCCACAGCAGAGCGATCGTAATCATGATTGGTATGACAGACCCTCCTGGACTGGAAGATTGCTTTTGAACCAATCGAGACTGAGACGGATGACTTGGAACAGGTTGTATTTGAGATGTGGGACGGGGACGAACTGAAAGTTGGGTTTGGGCAGTTTCCCAGAGGTGCTCTGGGTCGGGGTAGGTTGCTGCTAATGCCCGGATTCGCTCTAATTTCTGAATGACCTCTTGCCATCGTTCTGAGCGAGACAACCAGCGAGCTTCGTTATACCACTCTGCTAATTGTTTTTGGCGTCTGGCATGGTCGAGCTTGACTTGACACTCGCGGTTATCGGGTTGCAGCGCTAACAACAGTTGAAGAGGGGCGATCGCCTCTACCCAATCTTGCTCCCGAAATGCCTGCTCTACCTGAATGTGACAGTCATTGAGGATGCTATCTTGAATGACCTGAGCATCTTCCTGTCGCAAGCCCAAAAAGTACCGAAAGCGTTGTAAATCTTCACGAGTATCTGCATCAAGGCTGCCTTTTTGCAAGGCTTCCAGCAGCACTTGTTGATAACGGCGCAAATTCTCCTTATAAGCTTGATAAGGCTGTAACACCTCCTCCTCAATCAGAGATGCCGTTTCTGGTAAAACCCCCAGGGCTTGGCGTTGAAATTCCAGCATTGTGCGGCTCACCGATGAAATCTCGCCCCGACTGGCATACCGTTGCACCTCCCTGCGATAGCGCAATGCTGGGTCATCAACGGGAGCTTTTGTCAGAAAAATTTTATAGCCTTCTTTGACCGGATAAATTTCTGGCTTCATGGCTGGAGCCGCTTCTCTCACCCGCTGTCGAGCATAGTCGTGCAACTCATCTACTGAAATATTGCCATCATTGTCTAGGTCGGCTGCTCCAGTTTCGATCCCTTCTACTACATATCGGGTATAGACCGATAGCTCTGCCCCTGACTGCTCAAAGGAGTACTGGGTAGAGGTAGATGAGGTTAAAATAGCTCGTCCTTCACCGCCCAACTGCCCCTTAATCTCAACGGAGTCATCATCTTTAGCCCGCACGTTGTGACCAAACGCACCACTAAAACAACAATCTAAAATCACAACCTGGCGTTTAGAGCGGCAATCATCCATGATCTCCTGGACAAAATTGGCAGACACCGCAGACGATCGCACGAGTTTTCCTTGCTCATCTTTACGAGTCGATTGCGTCCCAAAATAAAAGCGATTGCTATCATCTTTAATGCCGTGTCCTGAGAAGAAAAAAAGTACTAAATCATCGCGTTGGCGATCTTTAAAGAATCTCTCAATCGCTTCCTGCATTTCGCCAACAGTGGGATTGGTTAAAGTTGAGACTTGCTCAAACCCGCCAATATCAGGATCTCTTAAGACACGGGCGATCGCCTCCGCATCTTTAGGAGCTTCAGATAACGGCTTTAAACCCGTCCCATATTGGCTGACCCCGACTAACAACGCTGCTCTAACCATGTGTCTGTGCGTCTGTATCTGTGCGTCAAGCAATGTAATGAGCTTACAGGATATTTGTGAGGCAAACTAGCGATCGCCAACATTGCCCTATTCCCCATCTTCTAAACACTTGAATAATTTGAAGAGTCATACTATTTTTTGTAGTAACAATAGAAACCTCACCTCAACATTGAAATCGTTTACTAATGGTGAGCTTTGTGCTATTGAGCACTCAATAAGACTATTATTGCGGGACTCCTAAACGATTGATTGACGAAGCCATGGCTTTAATTCCTGTGCATCTAGGGTTAACCCATGTCTGTAATATCCTTTCAAATTCTCCTTACCCCTTGCTCTCTTCTAGAGGAAAAAAGTGGAGGATAAATTGAGCACATCCTTAAGAAGGGTGAGCATCACCTCGTCGCAACTGAAGCAGTTACATTAATCACAGTGCATCAGGAATCATCTATGTATAAACCGTTGACCGCTTTATTTGTCATATCGCTCATCTTTTCGCCTCAAATCGCCTCTGCCAATATCTCTCAAGCCGAGCAAGACCGACGTTTAGCCATGCGTGCCCGCCCAGCCGTAGTACGGATTGTTGATGTCTGTTTTGCTGAATATAAATACAATCCAGATGGCTCCTACACTTACACCTATGATGTCAGTTATGGCGGCATGGGAACTGGATTTTTTATTAATTCTGATGGCTACATTGCCACGAATGCCCACGTCGTCCAAAACAGTCAAGAAGGACGAGGGGAATGTAAAGACAGACTCTTTGATACATTTGTCGAGAGATTACAACGTAACTTTGGAGAAGATTTGGGCAGAGGTTTAAGCGGTGATGCCCTCAGACAACACGTCGAGCAACGGAGCAGCCGCCCAGAACCAACGCAACTCAATCGAGTCCTGTTACCAAATGAAGGATCACTCGATTTTGATGTCAAATCCTATGGAACACCAATTGATGATGTGACAGATGTCGTTGGCAAAGACGCAGCGATCATCAAAGTTTCACTCGAAAATACGCCTGCACTTGAATTGGGAGATTCTGGTCAGGTACAGATTTTAGAGCCTGTCATTGTCATTGGTTATCCAAGTGTTGCAGATAGTTTTGATACGTTAGACGATGAGTCTGTATTTGAAGCATCTGTAACACAAGGAAGCGTCTCTGCTGCTAATAAACGGACTGCTGACAATGTGCCTGTGTTGCAACTGAGTGCCCCTGTTGCACCTGGTAGCTCCGGCAGTCCAGTATTAAACAGTGAAGGTAAGGTGATTGGCATGGTCACCTTTGGCAATCTTGACTCGCCTCGAAGTGCTTCAAGCTTTGGATTTGCTGTTCGGACAGAGACACTGAATGAATTTATTGGAGATGCTGGTACTACTGCTACTCAGGGAACCGTTGATTCACTGTATAGCAAGGGTTTAGATTTGTACTGGAGGGGCGATTATCGGCGTGCTAGCATCCAATTTGAACAAATTCGAGATTTATTCAAATACCATTCTGAAATTGACACCCTAATTAGCAATAGCCAGAAAGCAATGGCAGAAGGATCTAATATGAATCCGCTGTTATGGCTAGTCATTGTGCTGATGGGTGGTGTTATTGGTGCTTTAGGATTTTGGCTTTATAGAAGTAAGTTTGCTTTGTTACAAATCGCTCCACAATCCACCAGTGCGGCGATCGGACGCGACACCTTAGTGGGTGGAGACATAGGTGCAAACCGAGGCGTGTCACCTAGCCTGGGTGGGTTTGCTCGTCGCATTACCACTGTGTTTGCCCCTCCTGCACCCGCTGTTCAGGCATCTATCACGCTAAAAAATGCCCAAGGGCAAAGCTGCCAGTTTTCTCTTACCAAAGCTCGTCATCAGTTAGGGCGAGATATTGTTTGGGCAGATTTGCAGGTGCCTGATGAACCCAGTTGGAAGGTATTTTCGGGGAAACACGCCATTTTTCAGCGGGAGGGCAATACGTACCGCATTTTGGATGGAGATGGTGTAACCCCTAGCACAAATGGAATATTTGTGGACGGTATCCGCATTGATCCCCAAAGAGGGCATTTGCTCGAAGATGGACAAAAGCTCGAAATTAGTCTCGATATCGATCGCCAGGTTCTTTTGTATTACACCAGTTCTGTTAGTGCAAAAAAACTTTAGTGTTAATTGAGGGGAGGTGTTGGTCGGTAATTCCTCTAGCTGGCTGCCTATAAGCGTATTAAAGTTTTACCACACGTAAAAATTAGATAAGAATGAAGCAAGGCTCACTCAAGGTTAACCGCTTCAGTTGTGATGAATGAACTTGAACCCAACGCCGTCCTGAGAAGACGTTATCGTGTCAAAAGAACCTTGGCTCCTCCAAGTGGTTTTGGCGTAACGTATCTTGCTGAAGATATGGATCGACCAGGTACACCCTTATGTGTTATCAAGCAACTCCGGTCTGATAACCAAAACCCAGCCTTTTTGGAAAATGCTAAACGCCTGTTTCATGAGGAAGCGGTTACTTTAGAGCAGTTGGGAAAGAAGCATGATCGAATTCCTCAACTGCTTGCATTTTTTGTTGAAGATGAAAGCTTTTACCTGGTTCAAGATTTCATTGAAGGACATTCACTCAATGAGGAATTGCAGATTGGCTATCAATGGAGTGAAGAGCAGGTACAACTGTTGCTTTGCGAAATTTTAGAGGTTTTGCAGTTTATTCACGGTCAGCAGGTTATCCATCGAGATATCAAACCAGACAACATCATTCGCCGCAAAACTGACAATCGACTCGTTTTACTCGATTTTGGTGCCGTTAAGCAAATTTTGCCGTCTGCTGCTGGAGCAGGGAGTGGCAAGCTAACAATTGCAGTGGGCACACCAGGTTATATGCCTGCTGAACAACTGAATGGAATGCCCTCCCCCAATAGTGACCTTTATGCTCTGGGCATCATTGCTATTCAAGCCCTAACTGGGGTTGACCCTGAGGATTTTCAGAAAGACCCCCAGACGGGCGAGATTGTCTGGCAGTCCTTGACCAGTGCTAGCGCTCCCTTGAAACAGATCTTAACCAAGATGGTGCGCTATCACTTTCGAGAGCGTTATCAATCTGCCGAAGAAGTCTTGCAAGCGTTGAACTTGCTCAATCAAACTCGGACTCCACAAGCTTTGATAACAGGGTTACACCGTTTATTTACTCGACAAACTGCTGTCTTTAAGCCTTCTCAATCGGTTAGACCTGTCACTTCCCGTTCAGATAAGACTGTATTAGTTCCTGGCACAAAGCAACCTCAACGGGTTACACAACCGACTGAGATTACTCAATCTACGTCAACTCAAAACTCAACAGTCATTGCTAACCCTCCGGCTAAAAAATCTCTAATCGATGAGGAATCTGCCTCTACCGATCCTGTTAATGAGAATGAGGAGAAGATTGCAATTCATGCGGCTGATGCTCTGCTTGATGGAGCTCATCAACCTGATAGCGTTGCCGATGGAATGGCGGTTAAAAGTATTGATGTGACTGTCAAGGGTGGTCACTCTACTGTTGACACACCTGTTGACACACCTGTTGAAGAGGAAGCGATCGCCCCAGATACTCCAACTAACCACGCTGATGGTAGTGCCGTTCAGTCAACCGCTGATGAAACCTCGATCTCCTCACCTAAGTCAGTTGACGAACCGTTACCACTCACTTCTGCAACCGTTGAAGAACACCCTACCCCAGCAGCGAGCGCCCCTTCTAGGACCCACATTACCGTTCCTCTTCCAGCTTCTACCAGTCCTCCTGCTGGCGAAACCAGTGCAGCCAGTCCATCTTTTTCCTCAGCCGATGTACCGTTGGCTGTACCTCCATCAACTGCATTCAGGCGATCCCGTTTAGCAATCGGTTTTGGCGGTTTGTTGGTGCTAGCTGGATTTACGGTTGGCGCGGTGTATTGGTTTCAGCAACAGCAATATCGCCAGAGTGAACAGGCCGTAGCTGCGATCGCCACTCTCAAAAATTCAAAAGAGTATGATCAATGCATTCAGCAAGCCGAAACCTTTGCTAGTCGTTATGACGAACTCAATCAGTCGGCTCAAAATTTGCTAGGAGAGTGCCGTTTAGCTCAAGCAGAAAATTTAGCCAAGCAAGGTCAGTTTGAGGCAGCGATCGCTCTGGTAAACAAAATCACCCCTGAGATGACAAGCTACACACAGGTATCATCTCGGCTGCAAGGGTGGGCCACCACAATGCTGACAAAGGCAACCGATTTGTATCAGCAGGGTCAATTTGAAGCGGCGATCGACCTGCTCAGAACGATTCCAGAGGACACACCAACAACAGCACAGGCGACAACCACCCTGGTAACTTGGGAAGCCGAGCAACAGGCAAACCAGAAACATCTGGATGAGGCTCAACAAGCCGTTAGCAATCAGAAGTGGCAGGCAGCCTTAGATGCGATCAACCAGATTAAGATCCTGGGTGTGCCTGTCGATCGCAACAGCTCTTATTGGAAAGACACTCTCTGGGCAATCGTTGAGCAAGCAGAGCAAAAGCTTACAGAACAACGCCAACGAGAAGCTGAAGCACAAGCCGCAGAACGGGCAAGACAGCAAGAAGCAGCTCGTGATTTGCAAAGGAACCGCCCATCAGGTTCGAGCAACCCTCCCAGACCATCAACGAGTAGTGGGTCTTCCCGTCCTAACAGAGTGGCTCCAACACGACGACTCTAGTTTGATAGGCTATCGAGTTTCTATCGACACAAACAGTTGAACGCTAGCATCGCCACTACCACAGGCAAACATCCTGCCGTTTGGGCTGAATGCTACAGATAACACCCGTTGAGCGGTGATGTCAGCAAAATTGCGAAACAGTTGGCCTGTTTGCAGATCCCAAAGCTTGATGGTGTTGTCCCAACTACCGCTCAGCAAAAAACGACCACTTGGACTAAATGTCAGCGTTCGAATGTAATCGGTATGTCCTGCTAGCGGTTCTATCACGGCTTCCCCTTCTAGGTTGAGCAGATGAATTGTGTTGCGATCGGTGACTGCATTGGACGAGGTAGCTGCTCCTGGGCTGACACTATTGGGACTAAAGGCGATCGCTTGACCATCAGGACTAAGAGCGATCGCATAGATTGGGCTGGAATAACTGCCAAAGCTCTCAAGTTGTCTCCCTTGTTGCCAGTTCCATACCTCGACTCGCCGCCCTAAGCCGCTACTGATAAGGCGTGTTCCGTCAGGGCTGAAGGCAAGAGAGGTGATCCACTGCTCACTCTCGATCTCACGAATCAGGGTGCCTGTAGCAACATTCCAAAACCGAATGGTTTTATCACCCCCAGCACTGGCCAGTACTTGACCATCAGGGCTAAACACTACTGTTTCTACTTTGTCGGTGTGCAGAGAGAAGGTATAGAGCAATTGCCTATTTCTCCAGTTCCAAATCCGCACTGTGCCATCTAGACTGCCAGTGGCTAGTAGTTGCCCGTTAGAGCTAAAGGCAATAGAAATGACTTGAGCATTACCATTTTGCAGCGTGACATAGAGAGAGGGCACAAGCTGAGTAGCATTAGCCGGGGTTAAGCTCCAGATTTTGACAGTTCTGTCAGCACCGCCACTGGCTAAATAGTTGTTATCAGGGCTAAAAGCAACTGAATAAACTGGACGGGTATGCCCCCCAACGCTGGCATCAAAGGAATATAAATCAATGGTTCCCGGTGCCCACGACGGCTCTGATGAGATTGGCACTGGTCGCGTTTGAGCTAAAGTTGCTCTCTGAGTCGTTTCACTAGCAGTTTGTGCATTTACATTGGTCAACGATATGAGAGGCGATCGCTGGGCTTGAGCAACATTACACAGGCTAGAGAGCAAAGTTGTTACGGCTACAAAAGCTGAGAGATAAATCAGACTGCTTTGTCGAATAACCATATTGCAGCAAGACCCTATTTAACGTTGGAGGCTTACAGCAGTTTACAACTGTCTGGCGTGCCAGTCGGTGTATTTTATAGAACATATGTCACACTTAGCTCTGTTAAGCGTCCGCAACTTGTTAGAAGGAATTTGCTCACGTCTCTTTTGGAGGATATTTGAGACGTTTTCGGCGGGTAAAACCGCGACTACAGGAACAGAGTCCACCGTTGCGAACTTCGACCAATCGGGCTCTGCTGTAACCTGCGGAGACAGGTTTTGCGCTTGTAGCTGCGACTTTAGTCGCCAATGCTACCTAAATCATAGATTTTTAAAGCATCCTCGTTAAGGGGCGGGCGAAAACATAAATACAACAATGGACCTAACAGTGGAAAACACGCTACTGCCCAAAAGATGCGCGCATCGGTCAAGCCACGTCGTGCCAGATCATCATCAAATAACGATGTGATTGGAAAAATCAAACAAATCAAGCAGAAATCTAGACTAATCAGATGAACAAATGGAGTAGTTTGAAATAGTTGGACGTACTCATTCCAGTCACCTGCGATCGCCCCATATCCCACTAAAAAAACAGCTAAAGCTAACAGCACAACACCCGTCGATCGTCGATCTAAAATACTGAGCCACTCGTCTTTCTTGCCTTGGAATTCTTGATTTCGGTGTCGAACGATCAGATAGGGCAACAAACAAATAACCCCTGTGAAATTTGCGCCAACAAAATACGTCCAGGCTCGAAAAGGTTGCATTCTGCCATCAGCAAACATTAAACCAGCGTAGAGCATGGGGACAACACCCATTAACCAGAAAATCGCTGGAATAAAAGCATTCAATTTATGCCACTGAAATGCTAGTAATCTCCAACCAATCACCCAGGTTTCTGATTGATCCAGGGGAGCTAACACAATGGTGTATGCCGAGAAAGTGACCCAGATGAGCCATAGTATTGTTTTTCTAAGCATCGCGATCGCCCAACCATTTGCCTTAGCTTAAAAATTTGGACGAAGCAGAACTACTATCTTGAGAACGACTTAGTACTGCTATTCACAGATAGGGTTCGGAAATAAAACAAGGGGGTGTGGGGGCTGCGCCCTCAGCCAGGGGTTCCACCCCTGCACCCCAAATTCCCACCCCTATTTACGACGAGTTGTACTTAGGATAGAAACATTTATCGGTTGAAAGGTTGCAAAACATGATTTTAGAAGTTGCTTTGCTCGATGTTCGTCAGGGAATGGAACAGGATTTTGAACGAGCATTTGCTGAAGCATCTCCGCTCATTGCAGCAACAGCAGGCTACATGTCCCATGAATTACAACGGTGTGTTGAAACACCCCATCGATATCTACTGCTTGTGCGGTGGCAAACGTTAGAAGCACATACTCTTGGATTTCGGCGATCGCCCGCTTACCAGGACTGGAAACGCCTGCTCCATCACTTTTACGATCCATTTCCAACTGTGGAGCATTTTGAAACCGTATTGGAATATGAATAGCGTTGGCACACCGAGGGAATTAAACCATGACCATAACCATTCAGCAGGCATTCAATAGAGCGGCACTCGATTACGACTCAACCCGCCGAATGCTCATTCCTTGTTTCGATGAATTTTACGGAACAGTCGTTGAGGTCATTTCCGGGAGTTACTCAACTGGGGAAACCGCTTCGCATCGTGCAACCCCTTTGCAGGTTTTAGATTTAGGCGCAGGCACAGGCTTATGTGCAGCGATGGTACAGGCTGCTTTTCCCCATGCGGAGTTTACCCTGCTGGATATCGCTGAAGAGATGCTACAACAGGCGAAATTGCGCTTCGATCGCCTGGGCAAGCCTCCTACGATTCGGGTTGGCAGCTATCTGAAATTAGCGTTGGGTGAAGGCTACGACGTGGTGATCTCGGCATTGTCGATTCACCATTTGAGTGACCCTGAAAAGCAACAGTTATACCAGCGAGTGTATGAGGCGTTGGCTCCGGGTGGCATATTTATCAACGCTGACCAGGTGTTGGGCAAGACTCCAGAAATGGAGGAGTACTATCAACAGCAGTGGTTAAAAGCGGTCAAGGCATCCGATATTCCCGAACTGGATTTGCGGGCGGCACAACATCGGATGACCTTTGATCGCCCTGCGACATTAGATGCCCAATTAGCCTGGTTAGACGCGATCGGCTTTGAGCAAGTCGATTGCTGGTACAAAAACTTTCGCTTTGCGGTGTTTGGAGGTCGTCGTGGCGGTTCACCCAACTGAATGACCAGGCTAGAGGATGCCTGGAGTCCATCGCACTGACATACTACGTTGTAATACAGCTTCGGTCAACAAGCTTAGGACAGAAGCAATGGCTCAAACCCTGATTCTGGAAGAGCTTTCTGACTCGCCTCCGCCCCAGCGAATGGGGCTACGGCTATACACCTGGATCGAGGCAAGTGTGTATGATTCAGCAGCCCATACTCAAAACCCAACGGCTCCTCTTACGTCCGTTTGTGCTAGATGATGCACCGATAGTACAACAGTTGGCGGGCGATCGCGACATTGCAGCAATGACGCTCTCGATTCCCCATCCCTATCCATTGCATGTCGCGGAGGAGTGGATCAAAACCCATGCTGCCCGATTTGAGCAGGGCACTGAGGTCAATTATGCGATCGTCTTACAAAACCAAAATCGCTTGTGTGGGGCGATCGGGCTGGGGATTGATCCGGTGAACCGCCACGCTGAGTTGGGATATTGGATCGGTAAACCCAATTGGGGCAAGGGAATCTGTACCGAAGCGGGTGAAGCCATTCTACAGTATGGCTTTGAGCAACTGGAGTTACATCGTATTCACTCTACTCACTTTGCCTGCAATCCAGCATCGGGACGAGTCATGCAAAAAATTGGGATGCACCAGGAGGGCTATCGTCCCCAATATTTCTTGAAGTGGGGCGAATTCAAGGACATTGTGCAGTACGGCATCGTAAAAAGGGACTGGCAAGCTTAGATGCTCACCACCAGATTGTCTCGATGCACAACGGTTTCTGCTCCCACGTAACCCAGGATTTTGGGAATCTCATCGGAGTGAGCACCCATAATTTTTTGCAGTTCGTTGCTGCTGTAATTGACAATGCCTCTGGCGATCTCGTGTCCAGTGAGGTCACAGAGTTGCACCGCATCCTGGCTTTGAAATTCGCCTTCGAGTTCTTTGATGCCCGCGGCTAACAGAGACTTACCCAGTTCAGCGATCGCTTTCACCGCTCCATTATCGAGATAGAGTTTGCCCGCAGGCACTAACCCGTGGGCAATCCAGCGTTTGCGAGCGTTAAAGTGTTGGGGTTCTGGCTCAAACTGGGTTCCCAACGGTTCGCCCTGCAAAATACGCTCAATGTTCTGGGGCGATCGCCCCTCGGTAATCACCGTACGGACTCCCGCATTCATGGCAATTTTTGCCGCTGCGATCTTGGTTACCATCCCCCCTGTCCCCCAATTGGAGCCGCGATCGCCCACTTCTACCTGCTCTTGCAATGCCTGAATGCTGTTGACCAGGGTGATGGGTTGAGCGTTGGGATTCGAGCGGGGATCAGCCGAATAGAGGCGATCGACATCCGTCAGCAAAAACAGCCAATCTGCCTCAACCAGACTAGCAACCAACGCCGACAGGGTATCGTTATCGCCAAATTTCAACTCCTCCACCGCCAGGGTATCGTTCTCATTGACGATGGGAATTACCCCCAGTTTCAGTAGCTGTCGAAATGTGCGGTAGGCGTTGACATAGCGGCTACGCTGCACCAGATCGCTGCGCGTCAGGAGCACCTGAGCAATCGGTTGTCCCAGGGTGGTAAACAGGTCATCATATACGCGCATCAACCGCCCCTGTCCTACAGCGGCAACGGCTTGCTTCATGGCGATCGATTTGGGTCGCTCCGTCATCCCTAACCGAGCACAACCCACCCCAACCGCGCCCGATGACACCAAAATCACCTGATGTCCCTGCCGTTGGAGGTGGCTCAGGGTTTCTACTAAGGCAGCGATCGTTGAGAGTGCTAAATATCCTGTATCAGGGTGGGTGAGGCTCGATGTGCCGATTTTGATGACTAGCGTTTGAGGCATCGGAATGGGTTGAATGTGACGTGCTGAAATGGTCAATTGTCAATTGTCATGGGTCAGTGGTTATGGGTCAATGGTCAATCGTCAGTGGTCAATGGTCAATCGTCAGTGGTCAATGGTCAATCGTCAGTGGTCAATGGTCAATCGTCAGTGGTTATGGGTCAATGGTCAATCGTCAGTGGTTATGGGTCAATGGTCAATCGTCAGTGGTCAGTGGGTGACCTTGAACCCAATTGGTCATTTGTAGACCGCTACTCGCTACTTCCTCGCGTCATCCCAGTGCAGGCGAGTCTCACTCCCTATGCTCTTTTGCCCCACAAATTGCAAGACGCCAATCCCCTATTGGTGGGAATCGACGCCTTACATAGTATTCACAGGGATTTATTCACTAGGGTCTTTATAAGTTACGACCCCATTTATCTATAAGTAGCATCCCAGAAATATTGAGAATTTCTAGCCGCTTTAATGTTTTCTTTAGATTGTTGTCCGAATGTCTACTGACTTGAGGATTCATTGTGAAGTGTAAAGCTATGTAAATCATACTGCATTCCCAACGACCTTTGTAGCGAAGGCGTTTCAAGCGATCGCCCAGGCTAAATCAACGGTTTTCGTAAAAGGAGTGCTGACTCTCATCGAGAGTTAAGCGATGCCCCCAGCACTTGAGAGAGCCATACTTCAACCGTGCGAATGGGGTAGCGTCTCACCAACTTCGCGGGATCAACCATCGGCTCCACCAGAATGGTAAACATACCGAGACGGTTTCCGGCTAAGACATCGGTAAAGAGGCGATCGCCCACCATTGCCACCTGCTCAAAGGGAATGTTCATAGCGGTGACGGCTTGCCGCAATTTGCGGCGAGAGGGCTTTCGTGCGCCAAGGATATAAGGGAGATTAAGGGATTCGGCAATGCGACTGATGCGAGCCTGGCTGATATTGTTGCTGACGAGCCACAGTTCCACACTGGGTCTTAGCTCCTGAACCCACTGCTTCAACTCATCCGAGGCTTGCACTGCACTCATCGGCACTAGAGTTTCATCTACATCCAACACCAACCCCTTCAGGTTGTTTTTCTGCAAAACATCAAGGGTCAAACTCAAAATTGAGTTTCCCAAAATCAAATCAGGCTCTAGAAGTTTGCCCCAAGACATATCAACAAAGGAGTTACGGGTAGTGGACGAGTAATCAGGTAACCTACTGGACGGAGTTGGCTGGTGCTTCGCGTTGCTGCTCTAAATTATCGTGGATTTGGTCTTGAGCCGCTTGGTGCTCCGCCAGGGTACGACTGAACACATGGGTGCCATCATAGCGAGCAACAAAGTAGAGATATTCGGTGTCAGTCGGGTTAAGTGACACCTCTAGACTAGCAAGCCCAGGGCTGGAGATCGGTCCCGGTGGCAACCCGGCATTAACGTAGGTATTGTACGGAGATGGAGTATTGACCTGGGCAAAGGTCAAGGGTTGATCGGGGGTCTGGCGAATGCCAAAGGCATACTCGACCGTTGGATCTGCCCCTAGAGGAATTCCCTCCCGTAACCGCTTGGCAAAAACACTGGCAATCAGGGGACGTTCCTCACCAACGACGGCTTCTCGCTCCACGATACTTGCCAAAGTGACCCATTCCAGCAGGGTATAGGGGCTATTCGCTTGATTCTGCTCATAAATGGGCAGAGCTGCCTGCTCAAAGCGATCGAGCATCTGGTTGATGACGGCTTCTGGAGTGGAAATTTCTGCCACTTGATAGGTATCGGGATAGAGAAACCCCTCCAGATTAACAATGTCTGGTGGCAACCAGGGATAGCGATCGCGCGGAATTTGTTGAGTGGCGGCTAAAAATGCGTCCGCCGCAAAAAAGCCCTGTTCTTCAAAGTAGGCTGCAATTTCCTTCATTCCCCACCCTTCGGGGATCGTAAAGCTCTGTTGAACGACATTGCCCTGCCACACGATATTGGCGATCGCGGCTAATGGCTCAGTCGGCGAGAGTTCGTAGGTTCCCGCTTGAAACCCACCCTGGCGATCGCGCAGAGATTGCCAACGTGTCCATAAGTTCCATGCGTCGGCGGATTGAATGATCCCTGCTGCTTCTAAGTCTTCGCCAATTTGTTGGGCAGATGTTCCTTCGGGGATCTCGATTTGAATGGGCTGATCCGTCGCGGTTGCGCTGTTAGATGCTGCAACGGCAGGGGAGCTTGCCCAACTCCACCAGAGCCAACCCTGCCACCCACATAAACCCAGAGTTGCAGGCAACACAAGCAGGTAAAACAACCACTTAGACATGATTGGTAGCTGTCATTCAGTGACCAGCAGGAAACAACTAAAACGCCTCAGGAGGCTGAGGCGATGGCACAAACAATATATAAAGACTAGATTCTACTCTAGCTCGCTAAAGAGTTGATCTTCCAGTTGCGATCGCACGGCTTGAAACTCTTCTGGCGAGAGCAATTCTGGCTCTCCATCCCCGTTCATACGGGCAAAGAATAGGATTGGTTCGAGGGGGGTGCAAATGGCGTACTCCTGTTCTTCATAGAAGAAGTTTGCCAACAATTGAAACTCCTCTGAACCCACCAGTGCCTCATCTTCACCCAAGTCGAGCGTGATGGTGTCCTCTTCGGTTGGCTCCGGCAAATCTCCAGAAACCGTCAACGTCAGAGCAGCCCGATTGAGTGTCAAATCCTGCTCTGCCAGAACTGCCCGCGCCGTACTGAAGATGTCATCAATTTCATCGTCTTCAATATCAACGAGGGTTTCCTCATCCTCATCCTCATCATCTGCCTCCCAGGCAAAAATCTCGATGGGTGAATCAACCGGGCGCAGCAACAGATATTCCTCTCCTTCGACCTCCATTGAGTTCTCGATATAACAGAGGAGCGATCGCCCTGCTTCGTCCGAGAGATTTACGGTTGGTAAATCCTCTTCACCCTCCATTCCTGGATCTTCTTCATCCATGTTTTGCTTAGTCATGCCATTTACCTCTGCATCCCGTTTAGAGCGTCATGTTGAAATTGGTTGAACCTGTGTTGACAGATTGCTAAAAATTGCTGATTTATAAACCCATGTTTTTAGGTATTAATCCGATTAAAAAGTCCCGCACAGCAACGTTCATAGTAACTTTACACCAATGACTGCTCCATATTTCTCAAAATCTACTCCATAAAAAAATTTACAGCATGAGTTGAACCCAATTATTTTCAAACCAATCGGATTCACTCATCAATTGCACTCTAGATTTAGACTGCTTGGGTGAAGCGTAAAGAGTTGAGTTATGAGGCAATTCGCACCCTCCAATACCAATCTTCTAAAAGGTTCACCCGATAGAGTGCTGAATTAAATGTCAAAAAACGTCCACCTTACGTTAGAAATATAGTTTTGGTCACAAAGCTCAAGGCAAAGGCAATAACTCAAACCTTGATGTTGGGAAAGCTTCCTGACTCGCCTCCGCCCCACCAAATGTAGCTACGGCTATAGCTCTCTTTAATCGCTTTGGGCAGAAAGTATTTTGCCAAAATCCTTCTGGATTCTAGCCAGGAATGCACACATGGAGGCTCTGCCTCCAACCATGGCTTCAGGAGACAGAGCCTCCGTCACTCCATTTCCAAGCAGGAGCCTGGAAACGAGGCTTGTCTGGGATTTGTTTAAAGAGAGCGTGACAGAAGAGGGATCAACGGGTTTTGAGCTCAGAACGTTGATCCTTGAAACTTCTTAGAGCATCAATATTGCTCAACCATTACATCAATTGAGATGGGTCAATAATCTCTTGATATCAAAGTTATCAGCCATAGCCAAACAGCGATGAAACAAAATTATAGTTGCACAAACAAAAGCGCACAGTATGTGTTGCTTATATTACTCAGCAAAATTAAAGCTATATAGCTAATTAGAAGAGATTTATCCGTACATCACGCCAGGAAAGGGGCGATCGCCCCTCCTAGCTTCAGAAAGATTACAGAAGACAGAGTAAGGCTTTTCTTTACCAATTCATTAATGAACAGTTAATTTACGTATAAATCAGTACATTACCTCTACGTGAAAATCTAGCTTGTTGATGAAGGAAAAATAACTTCCGTAATTTCCGTAAATTCATAATCAGTCCGAGTTGCGTACCGTTAGCACATAACGTTAACTAAGGTTTCAGCATGGCTCGGATTAAGGGTAATTCTCAACAGAATGTTCTTAAAGGCACTAATAAGAATGATCGAATTTTTGGTCTGATTGGCAACGATACCCTTTTGGGCTTCACTGGCAACGATATTCTCAGCGGAGGCAAAGGAATTGACACGTTGTCTGGAGGACGAGGCAATGATATTTACGCCATCGACAACGCTAAAGACAAGATCCGTGAACGCAGAAACCAGGGAATTGATACCGTTCAAGCTTCTGTGAGCTTTAGTCTGAGCAGCCATCTCGAAAACCTGACCCTTACTGGTAGAGCCAACCTCAATGCCACAGGCAACGCTAACGCCAACACCTTAATCGGCAACAGAGGCAACAACATTCTGAATGGAGGAGCAGGCGCAGATCGGATGAGCGGTGGTCTTGGTAACGACACCTACGTTGTTGACAATGGAGGAGATGTTGTCACCGAAGCCGCAAACGCAGGCACTGATCTGGTGAGAGCAAATATCAATTACACCTTGACTAACAACATTGAGAACCTCGAATTATCGGGCACAGGTAACATCAATGGAACGGGTAACGCTCTGGCAAACACCATCACGGGCAACAGTGGTAACAACACCCTGGATGGTGGTCAGGGCAGCGATCGCCTCATTGGTGGAGCCGGAAACGATCTATATTTTGTCGATGATCTGAGCGATGTAGTGGTTGAGTTAGCCAACAACGGCATTGACACAGTCCGGACTACGATTGCAAACTACACCCTGCCTGCTCATGTCGAGTTTCTCGAATTTATCGGTGCAACTGGCACTTCTGGTGGAACAGGCACAACAGGCGGCACAACAGGTGGCACAACAGGCGGTACAACAGGCGGTGGAACTGCCACAAGCGGCATCACAGCGATCGGCAATGCGCTGGATAACATCATCCAAGGCACTGTTGGCAACGACCTGATTGATGGAGGACTGGGGGTTGACCGACTGATTGGAGGACTGGGTAACGATACTTACCTCGTTGACCAAACCGCTGATTTCGTAGACGAAACCGTAAACGGTGGGACGGATCTGGTCAAAGCAGCTAATAGTTACGTGCTGCGGGAAAACGTTGAGAACCTGGAACTGGTCGGTAGCGGTAACTTCGATGGCACCGGAAACGATCTGGCAAACGTCATTACAGGCAACAGCGGTAACAATATTCTGGATGGACGTTTAGGGGATGACACCCTGTTGGGTGGTGCTGGAGCCGACAAACTCATTGGTGGAGACGGACTCGACTCGCTGACGGGCGGAGACGGGGCAGATACCTTTGTCCTGAAGGAGCTAGATGGTGATTTGCTAACAGATTTCAATCCGTTGGAAGACAGAATCGCACTTGACCAGACTGCATTTGGACTGACAGAGGTGTTGGGCAGCGTCTTAAGTGCCTCTGGGTTGTTGACTGTCGCTGACGATGCAACCGCCACGGCTGGCACAACCTTAGCCAATCCCTTAGCCAAAATTATCTATAGCTCTGGAACAGGCAAGCTATTTTTCGACGCTAACGGTGTTGTGTCGGGTCTGGGCAATGGCGGTTTGATTGCCACCATCAACAATGCCGCAGGAGTCGCTCCTATTCTGTCCAATACTGCTTTTGTCGTAGATTCACTGATCTAAGACGCTGTTTGTAAACTTCTGTGTATCGCTTCAAAGTCGTCCCATGACTCTGGAGCGATCGCGTTTTGATGGGGGTTTGGGGCGATCGCCACCCCGAAAAACAGGACATCTGCGCAGCTTTTCTCGGCTTCCTTTGCCTGCAAGCGACTCTTTTTCTGACCAATTATGGATTGACGTAACAAAACTTATACTTTTTCTCAGGGTTTAGCAGTCCATCCCTTACGATTATCTGGGAAACTCATAAAAGGTTTACTACACGCTCTTTAACAATCAGCGTTAGATGACCTGAACGTTTTAATCTAAAAGTTGAGCTGTTTGACCCCAGGCAGTCATTCTGGTGAATTCTCGTGGGCAACCACTTGACCCTCTAGAACGGTTCATAAAGATTTACCTAAATGACAGCCCAAGATGGTCTAAATAAATCACTGAGGCAATTGTTAACTAAGGGAGCTTTTGAAATCCAATGAGTGTTAAGGCAAGTGGTGGAAGCTCTGTAGCGCGTCCGCAGCTATATCAAACCCTACCCGTCTCAACCATTTCCCAGGCGGAACAACAAGACCGCTTTTTAGGACGTGGCGAATTAGATGAACTCTCTATTTTCTTTGGTTCGGGTTTAAGGCGTTTAGAAATTGCTGAAACGCTAACTCAAAACTCGGAACTCATTGTGTCCCGCGCGGCTAACCGCATCTTCGTCGGTGGCTCTCCGATGGCTTTTTTGGAGAAACCCAGAGAAGAACAGCAGGTTTTGGTGGGCGCAGGTGGAGTTGAGATTGACACGCGAGAGGCAATGAAGCTAGGCACCGCTACATACGTGTCTAGTGGTGGTGGCTTCTTTGAGGGCATTCGTTCCCTCTTTAGTGCATCGGGTGGTGGTCCCACTCCCCCAGGTTTCCGTCCGATCAACGTCGCCCGCTACGGTCCTGCAAATATGCAGAAATCTCTGCGGGATTTAAGCTGGTTCTTGCGTTATCTCACCTACGCGATCGTCGCTGGTGACCCCAACATCATTGCGGTCAACACTCGTGGTCTGCGCGAAATCATCGAAAATGCTTGCTCTGGCGAAGCAACAATTGTTGCTCTGCAAGAGATGCGTCAGGCAGCATTAGGCTATTTCCGCAAAGACTTAGATGCGGCGGCTGTAGTGGCTCAATACTTTGATGTCCTCATCAGCGAATTTAAGGCTCCTACCCCATCCAGCAAGCTCCGTCAACGTCCTTCTAGCGATCTACAGGGGTTGCAGCTACCTCAGATCTACTTCAATGCAGCAGAACGGCGACCCAAATATGCAATGAAGCCCGGTTTGTCTGCCACCGAAAAGAATGATGTGGTGAAAGCAGCCTACCGTCAGGTATTTGAGCGCGATATCACTCGTGCTTATTCGCTCAATATTTCCGACCTGGAGTCGAAGGTAAAGAACGGCGAAATCTCCATGAAGGAGTTTATTCGCCGTTTAGCTAAGTCTCCGCTCTATCGCAAAAACTTCTTTGAACCCTACATCAATAGCCGCGCTCTAGAATTGGCATTCCGGCACATCCTGGGTCGTGGTCCTAGCTCCCGTGAAGAGGTACAAAAGTATTTTGCGATCGTCTCTCAGGGCGGTTTGGCAGCACTGGTGGATGCACTGGTGGATTCCAAGGAATATGCTGACTACTTTGGCGAAGAAACCGTTCCCTATCTGCGTGGTTTAGGGCAAGAAGCTCAGGAGTGTCGCAACTGGGGTCCACAGCAAGACCTGTTCAAGTACAGTGCTCCCTTCCGCAAGGTGCCTCAGTTCATTACCACCTTCGCAGATTACGAACAACCACTGCCTGATCAGCACCCCTACGGTTCTGGTAACGATCCTCTGGAGATTCAGTTTGGCGCGATCTTCCCCAAACAGACCCGCAATCCCAGCACTCGCCCTGCTCCCTTTGGCAAAGATACTCGCCGTATCCTGATCAACCGGGGACCGGGGGTTAACAACCAGGTGAGCAATCCAACTGCCCGGGGTGTCGCACCCGGAAGCCTGGGTCCAAAGGTCTTCAAGTTGGATCAGATCCCCAGCTACACAGGCACCTTCCGCAAGAAAGGTACTGGCACGAAGGGCATCAGTGTCAAATTCTCTGAAAGCTCGACTCAAGCCGTTATCAAAGCTGCTTATCTGCAAGTCTTTGGACGGGATGTCTACGATGGTCAGCGGCTGAAGGTGGCTGAGATCAAGCTGGAGAATGGTGAAATCACCGTGCGTGAGTTTGTCCGGACGTTGGCGAAGTCGGATCTCTTCCGGAAGCTGTATTGGACATCGCTCTACGTGACGAAGGCGATCGAATACATCCACCGTCGCTTGTTGGGTCGTCCTACCTATGGTCGTCAGGAAATCAACAAATACTTTGACATTGCCTCTAAAAAGGGCTTTTATGCGGTTGTTGATGCCATCCTCGATACGATGGAATATTCTGAAACCTTTGGTGAAGATACCGTTCCCTATGAGCGGTATGTGACTCCAGCGGGTCTATCCCTCCGCACCAACCGTGTTGGTAGCATCAGCGATAAAGGTGCGAAGGTTGAAAAAGAAGAAGCTCCATTGTTTGTCACGTTGGGTTCGGTCACAGAAGTTCGGACGCAACCGGATGTCGAGTTCCGCGCTAACCAGGGCGTCTCCAAGAAGCGGGAGCAAACGAAGACCTTTAAGCTCACCAATGCAGGCGACAAACTGCAATTGAAGACTGTGATTGGGGCTGCCTATCGGCAAATCTTTGAGCGGGATATTGCGCCTTATATCATCAAGAACGAGTTCAGCGGATTGGAAAGCCGTCTCGGTAACGGTGAAATCACCCTGAAGGAGTTCATTGAAGGCTTGGGCACATCTAACCTGTATATCAAGGAGTTCTACACGCCCTATCCCAACACAAAAGTGATTGAGCTAGGAACGAAGCACTTCCTGGGTCGTGCTCCATTGGATCAGGCTGAGATCCGCAAGTACAACCAGATTCTGGCAACCCAAGGGTTGAAAGGATTCATCGGTGCGATGGTCAACAGCGCAGAGTATATTCAGGCGTTTGGTGAGGACGTAGTGCCTTACAACCGCTTCTTGACGCTGCCTGCGGCAAACTTCCCCAACAGCCAGAAGCTCTACAACACTCTGACGAAGCAAAACAAAGATCTGGTGGTGCCAAGCTTTGAGCCTGCGAAGTCGAAGATGGATGTGGCTCAGATGCCGTTGATGGGAATGGCGATCGCCCATGCCACCAATGGTGGTTCCACTGTTGTTGATTCAGGTCGCTCCTTTGCCACAGATGCAGCCTCTCTAGAGGCAGCGGCCCCTTCTCGCTCTAAGCCAGCCCGCATCTTCCGCATCATTCCAGGGATGACCCAAACTGACATTGACCTCGTGATCGAGGCGATCTACTGTCAGGTGATGGATGTGTTTGCAGGTCAGGTGCCCAGTGAGTTCCGATTAACCGATTTGGAACATCAACTCCAGACCGGGGAGATTTCGGTTCGGGCATTTGTGCGAGCCTTGGCAAGCTCTGAAGCCTACAGTCAGCGGTTCCACACCCCCTATCCTCAAGAAAAAGGAGTGGAATTCCTCTTCCGTCACTTGCTGGGACGTGCCCCTGCGACTCAAGCTGAGATCAGCCAATACGAGACGTTGTTGACTGAAGGTGGCTTGACAGCAGCTGTGGAAACCATGGTAAACAGCCCTGAATACATCCGTTACTTCGGTGAAGATGGGGTTCCTTACCAGCGTTTCTCAAGCCTCTCGATCTAACCGTGAGACAACACCTTCTTTTTAGAGGGTGTTTATAACTCACCTCATTACTACTAGAGCTGAAGCTTTTCCAGGAAGGCTTCAGCTTTTTTCATGCATCGACAACAAATTGGGCTAGATGACACCAAATCAAATGGTGTTCAAGACAGATATCGGTAGGGGCAGGTTTTGCAGATAAGTGCTTGGGTTTGCCGTTAGTAAACAGCTAAACCCGCCCCTACGAGCGTCCGCATTTGCACTGGAAACCATTTAAAGTGGTATGACAAAGTCTGACTGGGACACAGCTTCCCAAATCCCCTTCTATTCACTGTCTCGACAGTTGCTACATAACGTTAATTTAGGTGAAATAAAATCCCCAATCCAGTTGTGAATTGGGGATCTAAATTTAATCTAAATTCAATCTATAGTCGTTGAATCGGCTTGAGCTTACAGATCTCCTCGGATCTCCTGCACAACACCATCCTTCAGCAACACTTCAACTTGCATCTTGCGAATTAAGTTGTCTCCAGTTTCAATCCGGAAAAACCCTTCAATCTGACCCTGACCCACTTCCTGATCCATCTCTAACAGTTGCACTTGTTGTAACTGTTGCAAAATCTGGTTTTTCTGTTCCAGAATTTCGCTTTTCTTTTGATTGACTTGAACCTGGATATTCGTGATCTGTTGGGTAACGGCTGGGTTAGCAGGTTGATTAGCTTGCTTTTGAACCTCAGCCGCCATCCGCTGGCCTTGTGCCTCAAGTTGCTGGAGTTGGTTATCCAGTTGGTTGATTTGATTCTGGAGTTGTTGTTGTACCTCCTCTTTCCAGCGAGGGGTAACAACAACTTTGACGTTAACGGCTCGTTTTAAGAGCAAATGAGGTTTGGAAGCATCCATGAGCGATTTTAGTACGGGTGCGTTTAAGCAAACATGTCGTCGATCATACCGCGATAGCGATCCGTCACAACGGCACGACGAATTTTTAGCGTCTGCGTCAACAAACCATTGTCAATCGTGAACGCCTCTGAGAGCAAACGGAAGGGACCAATGCGGTCGTCTGCGCGATACCCCGGTCGATTTTTGACCTCACGGTTGAGTTCCTGTCGATATAGCTCCTGCACAGCAGGGTGTTGTAAATCAACACTGCCATCCGGTAACAACGGCACATTTTGAGCCTGTGCCCATTGCGCCAGTGCTTCCAGATTGGGGACGATGAGCGCACCGAGCGATCGCTGATCTTGCCCCACCAGCATAATCTGATCAATGTATACACTGCGTAAACAGGCGTCTTCAATTGGTTGCGGTTCGATATTTTCACCATTGGTTAAGACGATCGTGTCTTTAGCCCGTCCGGTGATGATCAAATCCTCTCGCTCGGTAACCCACCCCAAATCTCCTGTGTCAAACCAGCCTTCGGGATCGATCGCCTTTGCGGTTGCCTCTGGGTTCTTATAGTATCCCTGCATCACCTGAAGTCCCCGAATTAACACCAACCCTTGTTTGCCTGTCGGCACAGGTTGACGGGTTTCTGGATCGACGATGCGCGTCTCGGTATGGGGCAGCGGTTGACCGTCGCCACCGCGCAGATTACGCCAGGGACGACGCACATGGGTAATTGGAGAGGTTTCGGTTAAGCCGTAGCCACCCAGAATTGGGATACCGACCGCCTCAAAAAAGTCTTCCAGGTGTTCTGCGATCGACCCCCCACCGCTAACTACATACTTAATGGCTCCTCCGGTTCCCTCGCGCACCTTACGATAAACCAGGCGATCGCCCACCTGATGCACCGCCCACAACGCCGCTATTTGAGCAACGGCTCCCACCTTCTCTAACACCGATGGCTTCAGGTTCTCTAAACTCAACCCCTGTACAATGCGCCGTGCCTGAACATACTGCAAACTCTTACCAACAAAGAAGTCTACGAGTTTCTGCTTCTTGGCAGGTTGTTCACGAAACTGTTTTTGCACCCCTTCATAGATCGACTCCCACAAGCGGGGCACACCCACCATGTAGTGCGGCTGAAAGTCTTTCAGATCCTTTTTGACGTGACGAATATTGGTGTAGATCTGGGTGCATCCGTGAGCAAAGATGAAATATTCAAAAGTGCGCTCGTAGCAGTGCCAGATGGGGAGAATGCTGAGGACGCGATCGCCCGGTTGCAGTTTCACCACAGCAGCGGCTCCGGCAATTTGTGACAACAGATTGCTGTGGTTGAGCATCACACCTTTGGGTTTGCCAGAGGTGCCAGAGGTATACATCAGCGTTGCCAGGGTGTCGCGTCGCCGATGGGCAGGCTTGAGGGTATGAGTCGCCCCCAATTCTAGAACCTGCTGAAAAGATAGGATTTCCAAACCATCAGACGATTCGACAGGTTCATCCGACAAGACCACGACAAAGCGAATCGGCAGGGAGGATAGCTGGGCAGCGACTTTTTTGAGGGTGGCTTTGTCCTGCACCACCAGAGTAATACTATCGCTGTGCTCCAAAATAAACGCTAACTCTTCCGCATCAGCTTGTGATCCCCGCACCACATCGATCGCCCCAACGGTCATAATGCCCTGATCCGCGATCAACCAACGAGGGCTGTTATCTGAAAATAGGGCGACGTGTTCGTCGGGTCGAATCCCCAATGCTTGCAAACCACTGGCAAACTGCTGGATCTGCTGATACAGCTCAGCATAGGTCAGCTTGATCTCAGGTTTGACATGCGGATCATGGAGGGCAACGGTTGAGGCAGTCACTGGAGAACGTGCCAACAGTGCCCACAATTCAGAAATGGCTTGCACTTGGTCATAGGCGATCGCTCCGGGTGAGGTTGTGCGATCGCTGAGTTGAGCAACCGAAGCATTGGGAGAAACCGAGCCAACCATAGATTTTCTAATGGAAGTGTAAGGGGTTATGTTTAATACCCTACTGCTTAGAGCGTTAAAATAGGCACTGTTTGGGGACAGAAAACTATCCGTCTGTTTCAATCAATTGACCAATGAAGAGGTATCAATGCCAAAAGCAGTTTGGAACGGCGTTGTTGTAGCCGAAAGTGACCAGTGCGAAGTCGTCGAGGGTAATCAATATTTCCCTCCAGATTCCATCAAATCCGAATATTTCAAGCCCAGCGATACCCACTCGACCTGCCCCTGGAAAGGGGTCGCCAGCTATTACAACCTTGAGGTCAATGGGCAAGTCAATAAAGATGCTGCCTGGTATTACCCCACTCCTAAAGACGCCGCTAAAAATATCACGGGTTACATTGCGTTTTGGCGCGGAGTCAAAGTCGAAGTCTAATCCCGGTTTTGGTTAAGCGTCTGACCTCTAATTCACCTGAGTTTCGGGTCAGGATTTTAGCGGTTGAAACCGCAGCTATGCGAGCAAAACGGTAGTGTTTCAAATCTGTTGCTACTGCCCCCCGGCTGTCGCCCTTAGTAAGGGCTACCGTGTACACGCAAGTCTTTATAACCCCCTACATCCCCCAATTTTGGGGGACTTTGAACCTTTGTCAAAGGTCTTGACCCGATCAGAAGCACCCGTGCTGGGAACCGATGCGAAGCGCGCTTTTGGTTTCACCGAAACACCTTCTGCTAGGGGACTTGGGGGAGGCAGTGGCGTCCCCCAATGGGGGTTTGGGGGATTCTCCCCTAATGCCTGGTTCTCGAACTCACGGCAGTCATCGAGTGTCCCATTGACAAAGCAAAAATGTGTGTACACCGTAGCTTGATAAGAGGGACTACAGGGGGTTCTTATAGAGGCTGTCAACCGCTTTAGCACACCATCAGTAGCTCCTCCCCGGTCACTACCAGTCACCTGCGCTAGCGACTAATACCTGAACTGCGAACCCAGGTTGGGGTCTGCCAAATACCCGTGAGCGGTAGGATGTCAGGTTGATCCCCAAAAATGGGTACACTTTTTGAGGATCATGTTAGTATTATATGTTTGCAACTGAGTTACCCCATGTGGCAAGATTCCCCTTTTGTCACCTCGGAATGGAAGTAACCGTGCTTGCATCAGGCTGTTTCGTGTTTTCGTTTGCAAATTGATGTTTGCAACAGGGCAGCGATCGCGTGTGACTACAACCTACGCGATCTCCATCATGACCCTGTATCTCGTTTAATCCGGATTGAACCCCACTCCGCGAGGAATGAGGTCACAGTCTGATAAAATCTCTGCTGAATCAATCCCATCCCTGTGAGGGTAATGCAACTGAATCAACCACCCGCTCCGTCCACTTCTGTTTTACTGGAAACCTTGCCAGACCCCGGCTATCCAGATGAGGTTTGTCCCCGTCGGGCACGGTTACAGCTTGATCTATTACTATTGGCGATCGAAGCTTTAGATTTGGGTGGCTCTGAAGCCTTGCTGGTGGTCGCCAAAGATTTACAACTTCAGGAAATCGTCAAAAATCGCGTCACGTTGTGGCAACTCAGAAGCAGCAACCCGCTCAGACGCAGTAGCAGTCAGCGGCGCGTCTTGACCCTGAAGGAAGCGAAAGCCCTGGTTCTGATCTCTTGCCATCTGGCACGTCGCTTGACTGTTTTGATTCGCCAGCTACTTCTGGCTTACGAAAAGCTCAACGAAAAGCAACTCTCCCCCGAACATCACTATCGCTTGTCGGACTATTTAGAGCGATTTCGAGCACATTTTCGGGCGCGGATGAACCCCAAACGAGCCGCTATCATGGCATACAACACCAACGAAAAGCTTGACCAGTTAGCTTTGACTCTGCTGGGGCAACTGCTATTTTGCACAGGCACCTCCGGTCCACAGCGGCTCTGGATCAGTTTGTTTGATGGAGAAGTGGCATGACCATTAAACGTCAGTACAGTCTGCCCAACTGTAAGCTTATTGTCGAAGGCGTTGGTGAAGAGAACCTCACAATCGGTGCACCTCGTCCCCTGCTATCGATGGTGGTCAATGTAGAGTGCCACTTCGTTGGGCATGAAAAACCGCTGGTGGGTGGACAAACGTTTTTAACCAGCTTAGTCAACGCAACAACCGAGTACGCACAGGAATATCTCAGTGGGATTCGCCATCCTACTCCATCCGTCGGCGCATCTGAAGGGGTGAAAATTCAGCGGGTTGAACCAGATACACATCGCCTGGTGATGTACCCTGAACCGATTGCTGAAATGCCTTCTGCTGCTGAATCCATTCAAGTTGACCTCCAGACCGTGCAACTGTTTGATCTCGTGGAGGCGATCGACCAATTGTGTGCCGATACACAAACGCTGCCTGACCTGTCTCTCAAGCTCAATCCTCTATCCAGACGCTACATCGTCTCGCAAGAGCCAATCACCAAACGAGCTGTACCTGCGGCGATCGGGGCTTCTGGTTTGGCCGTCGCCGCGGCTCTCCTATTTATGATTCCGGTGCCAGAGGTGCGTCGTCCAGAGCCCACTCAAGGTGAAGCGACACAAGAATCACCGATCGCCTCTCCAGCAGGTGCAGGTTCCCCAGACCCCACTGCAACGGGTTCGCCAGAGCCAACCTCCAGCCCAGAGGCAGTTGGTGCGACAACAGGTAGCCCAGATGCATCCAGTCCAGAGCCTTCTCCAGAGGCAGCCGAGACAGGCGGCGAGACAGCCGCTGCTGACCCAACGGGTGCTAGCGTGCTGGACGCTGCACCTGCGATTACCGATGCAGATCAGATCAGTGATTTGACTGGGAATCTGCGAGATCAGTTAGATGAAGCCTGGAGAAATAACCCAGACTTTCCCGAAGACCTGGTTTATCGGGTGGGGGTTGCCGCAAACGGTGACATTTTGGGCTTTGACTACGAAAATGATGCAGCGGTTCAATATCGCGACCAGGTGCCTTTACTAGATCTGTTGTATAACCCAACCGATACTCCTACCGATGAGCCGATCGCCGATTTTCGAGTGGTGTTCACTACAGGAGGTCGGGTGGAGGTGAGTCCGTGGAACGGTCGCCCGAATGCTGAAAGCCCGACCCCTAGCCCTTAGGAGATTTCCAGGAAACAAAATACCTGTAAGGGCATTTCGCGAAACGCCCCTACCCAAAACCGACTGGTAGATTCTTTCTCAGAAATCTCCTTAATACCTAATCTTTGATACCTCATATAGCAATCCTATTTGATTTGTGAAAAAAGCTGTTTGTGAAAGTGCCCGCCCAAAGGGCGGGCACTTTCACAAACGATTTAGGATCGCTATAGATCTCCAGCATTTTGAAAATGCCGGAGATCTCAAGGGGGTTAGCGATGGGCTTGTGGTCCTGCCCAGACGTTGGTCACGGTCTGTCCAAAGGTGACGGGTTGATCTTCGATCGCCGCGATCGTCTGTCCCGTAAAATCGACTGCCCACAAATTCCACGTTTCATCGCCAATTTGCCCAGCCCGAAACAAAACGCGATCGGGGTTCGTTTGACTCCAGCCCAACAAAATGGCGTTGCTGTATTGCACCCCACTGGGGGCGATCGTGCGAATGCGGTTGGTCTGACGCTCCCATACGACCGCAAAATCGGAGGCGATGTCGGTGCCAAAAAGGGATTCAAACTCGCGTGCCAGGATGCGATCGCCTGAAGCAGACCACGCCACTGGAATCAAAATCGCAATCATCCCGGCTCGTTGCGGTTCCCGGTTGGGCATAAACGGATTATCGGCAAATGGCGAAGCAGCAGTTACCGTCTGTAAATCCCCGGTTCTTAAATTTTCAACAAACAACACGCTGTTCACCCGACTGTGTGTAAAGTCGGGCATGACCTGCATTTGAATCCGACTATAGGCAGCAAATTGACCATCAGGTGAGATTAATGCCTGAGTGCGATAGTATCGAAGCTTGGGAGTGGACGCCCCGTTGCCCTCGTCTTGGGTGGCTAAAACCCAATTCCAGGGGATGGGGTAGGGGCTATTGAGCGGATCGAGCTGAACAGAGTGCTGCGTCATGTCAGGTTCAGGGGCAAGGTCAGGTTCAGGAACGGGATCAGATTCAGGGGCAAGGCCAGGTTCAAAAACCCGGTCAGGTTCAGGAACCATTTCAGATGAATGGGGGACGGACTGATCAGTAGTAACAGATTCAGAATCCGCTAACGCAGACCCGGAATGCTTGAACGGAGAAAATAGTAGCCCCAATGGCAATGACCAAATCGCAGCGATTAGCAAACAAGATGATTGTCGAAACAACCATCCCGCAGGTGATGTTGCGTGGCGCATGACGAGAACCTCTTTAAAGAATCGGTTGAGTGTGAGCAGCAGCGCCAGCTCGGCAGTAAAATCCTTTGTGTTCTTTTATGTATAGCAAGTGATTGGGCATCAAAACAGGAACTCTGTAAGTTTTTAACAGACTTAAACAAGTGATAACCTTTGTAGGGTCAATCTATGGCTAAAACTTCACCAACCTCAACTCATGACCCCGCTGTAACACCTAAGCCGCACCCTATACGTTCCTTTTTAGTCCTGGTGTTTCGGTTGTTGCTCCTGGGGATCGGTGGAGGATTTGCCGCCCTGTTGGGAATAGCGATCGCCCAGTTTCGTCCAGCATCAGCCCCCAGTGAACCGTTGGCTGCGCGGCTTTTTCGGCAATCGACTCAAATTCTGCAACAGACCCAGCGGGGATCTCCGGTTTCAACCGATCCCCAAACGGCGGAGACGCCCACCACAACTCCTGCCTCTCCCTCGGCGATCGTCACTGCGGATGCAGATGCCCTGACCTTTACCCTGCCGAGCGATGCTTTATTTGAAACCAATCAGACGGCATTGCGCCCTGATGCTCAGTCAATCTTGAACGGGATTCAACAAGATCTGCAACGGTATCCAGGTGCGGTCGTGCGTATCGCATCCCACACGGCCTCAGCCACCCCACCTGACGCCAGCAATGCAGCAAGAGATCGCAGTCGCTCCCTCGCGCAAGCACAAACCATTGAAACCTATCTGTCAGATACCTTGGGCGATCGCTATCACTGGGTCAGCATCGGATACGGTAGCACGCGCCCCCTCGTCCCAAATGATAGCCCACTCAACCAGCAAAGCAACCGCCGTATTGAGATTACAGTCGAGCCGTAGTGTTGCGCATGAGGGCAATCTTAAGATCCTAAAATAGCTCTGATTGTTTGATCTCCATCCCCTCTGTCAACCAGGGGGCACCCATATTTGCCCATGAGACTCGTTTTTTTTGGAACCCCAGACTTCGCCGTACCCAGCCTCAAAACCCTGTTGAGCCATCCTGAGTTTGAGGTGTTAGCAGTGGTGACTCAGCCCGACAAACGACGGGGACGGGGCACGGAGTTGTCACCTTCACCCGTCAAGGCGATCGCCCTGGAGCACAACCTGCCTGTGTGGCAACCGCAACGCATCAAAAAAGATGCCGAAACGTTGCAGCAGTTGCGAGATGCCAATGCAGATGCCTTTGTGGTGGTTGCCTACGGGCAAATTTTATCCCAAGAGATTTTAGACATGCCCCGGTTGGGTTGCATCAATGCCCACGGGTCACTCTTACCCGATTACCGGGGAGCCGCACCGATTCAATGGAGCATCTATCATGGTGAAACCGAGACGGGCATCACCACTATGTTGATGGATGCAGGCATGGATACGGGGGCGATGTTAATCAAAGCAACCACCCCGATTGGCTGGATGGACACCGCCTGGGACTTAGCAAAGACCCTATCGGCGATCGCGGCTGATGTCTTAGTCGAAACCCTGATCAAATTAGATCAGCAAGCGATCGACCCCATTCCTCAAGATCACGAGCAAGCCACCTACGCACCGCTGATCAAGAAAGAAGACTATCCGTTGGACTGGAACCGGGGGGCGATCGCGCTCCATAATCAAATTCGGGGGTTCTATCCCAACTGTGTGACAACCTTTCGGGGAAATGCGCTAAAAGTGACACATACCCTTCCCCTCAACCAACCCGACGCCCTGACTCCAGAACTACAAGCTGAGCGCGATCGCCTCACCTGGGATCAAACAGCTACTCCTGGAACGGTGGTTGCCGTACTCAAAAATCACGGATTGATTGTGCAAACCGGAGATGGACTCCTGTTGCTGACTGAGGTACAACTGGCAGGAAAGCGATCGCAGTCCGGGTGGGATTTTGTCAACGGCACTCGATTAACCGTTGGCGAGACGTTCAGTTGAGTGTGATGAAGTGATTCAACATGCAAAAACATCTCATCTGGCTAGATGAGATACCGAATCGGCTGTCAGCCCATAGCCGACTATTGACTCTTTAATCGAGCTAACATGTCATCAAAGCGGGCTTGAGCCACAGCAACTGTTTCAGCCATGCCTGGATCAACGCCATTGGTTTCCGCAGCGGGTTTGTCTTTGTCCTCTCCCAACTGCTTCACCGTGCCGCGCAGTCGATGCGACAACATGATGGCTAACGCCCGATAAAAGCGGCAGCCAAACGCAATATCTTGTTTCAGCTTTTCGGCAAGCTGAGTTCGAGGAATCGAGAGCACCAGGCAATTTTCCAAGGTTTGCACTGTTGCCGACGGAGGACGAGAATCGACGAATGACATCTCCCCGACAACCTCACCGCTCGACAATCGAGCGACCTCCCGTCCCGTCATCGCTGAAATTGAAACAACCAGAGTCCCTTCTAACAAGATATAGAGCGTGTCAACGGGTTTACCCTCGTGAATGAGGATCGTCCCCGCAGAAACATCCTGCTTACTACCAACCTGAATTAACCAATTAATATCCTCGTCATCCAACTCACTCAAAATGAACAGGACTTTCTTCATAAATAAATTCCTTACGCAAAGTTGTGCTGGTAGACCCAAGTTTTGTCCATCCCTTAGCAACCCTGATTGCATTCGCTTCTGGTATGGCAACCGCCATCACTTACCAGAGGAATGCGACTGTCGAAAGCACCCGATGAGTAGTAAGCCTATCTTTTTATACCAACATTACCGAAGCACGTCATGATAATTCTTGGATAATCTCGGATCTTATCGTGATGCCCCTGCTGCTTAATCCGGCTGTTGTTAGACCTGTCTCCATCCTATGACTCTTTTTGACCAACATCGTCAACAACTTGTGGAAACAGAAGCACCGCTGGCAGCACGAATGCGTCCCCGGACTCTGGATGAGTTTATCGGACAAGACCACATTATTGGGCAGGGGCGGTTGTTGCGGCGAGCCATTCAAGCAGATCAGTTGTCGTCGCTGATCTTCTACGGTCCTCCGGGCACGGGCAAAACCACACTGGCACAAATCATTGCCAATACAACCCACGCCCACTTCATCTCAATCAATGCGGTTCTGGCAGGGGTGAAAGAGATCCGGGAGGCGATCGCCACTGCTCAAGAACAACGCGGCATGTATGGTCGGCGGACGATTTTGTTTGTCGATGAAGTGCATCGCTTCAACAAAGCCCAACAGGATGCCCTGTTGCCCTGGGTCGAAAATGGCACAGTGATCCTGATTGGAGCCACTACCGAAAATCCCTACTTTGAAGTCAACAAAGCCCTCGTCAGTCGATCGCGCCTGTTTCAACTCAAACCCCTAACAGACGCTGATTTAAATGACATTATTGACCAGGCTCTTAAAGAGAAAAGTCGCGGTTACGGACACCTCAACATTCAGGTTGATTCAGACGCTCGCGCTCACCTGATCAACGTGTCAAACGGCGATGCACGAGCCCTGCTAAATGCACTGGAACTGGCAGTCGAAACTACCCCTGCTGATGCCATGGGACTGGTTCACATCACCCTGGCGGTTGCTGAGGAATCGATTCAACAGCGGGCAGTGCTCTACGACAAAGAAGGAGACGCCCATTTTGATACGATCAGTGCCTTTATTAAAAGCATCCGAGGATCAGACCCCGATGCTGCACTGTATTGGTTAGCCCGTATGGTGTATGCCGGAGAAGACCCCCGGTTTATTTTTCGGCGGTTGCTGATCCTGGCGAGTGAAGATGTGGGGTTAGCCGATCCGCAGGCGGTAGCGGTGGTGAATGCCTGTGCTCAAGCCTTTGATCGGGTGGGAATGCCAGAGGGACGCTATCCCCTGGCGCAGGCGACGCTGTATCTGGCAACCACTCCCAAATCAAACAGCGTCATGGGCTTCTTTGATGCTTTAGCGGCGATCGAACGGGAACGCGAGGAAGACGTGCCGTTGCACTTGCGGGATGCCAATCGAGACAAAGACCTGGGACATGGCAAAGGTTATCTCTATCCCCACTCCTATCGAGAGCACTGGGTGGCTCAACAATATTTACCCGGCAGTTTGCAGGGGCAGGTGTTTTATCAACCGTCCGATCAGGGCTATGAGGCACAGATTCAGCAGTCAGTGGCGCAACGTCGGGAGGCACAGTTGGCGGCTCTGGTAGAAGGAGTTGGAGTGGCGTTGCCAGAAGTTCTGACGTTTAGCCCGACAAACTCGGCTCAAGACCGATGGTTGCAGCGTACGCTGAGTCAAATGGGCGATCGCCTGGGTGAGGTGCGCGATCGCCTGTTTGTGCTGGCAAACCCCCAACGGCATCACCTAATTTTGGATCTGAATGCTGGTAGTGGGTTACTCACCTGGGAAGCCACCCGTCGCACTCCCGAAGGTGGGGTCTATGCCTGTGTTCACAACCCAACGGATGCAGCGGCATTACAAGAACAGGCGATCGCACTACCAGAGTTGTCGCGTCCCGTAATCTTGCAATTAACCCTACGAGAGTTACCCACCTATCTAGCAAAAGCCTCATTAAAGTTCGATCGCATGGTGGGACGCAATGCCTTGTTTCATGAACCGGATCAAGGGACTGTGCTCCAAAACCTGATGACCGGGCTGCATTCTGATGGAGCCATCGTTTTGGCAGAAACGTTGCCTCGCTATACTCAGCGGTTGTATCAACTGATTGATGCTGCATCACTGGGTACCCGGCTCTACAAACAACTGGTTGCAGCGGAAGAAGCAATTTATACCAGTAGCGATAATCCAGTTATGAACTGGGATGTCGAGGACTGGCGATCGCACCTCAAAGCCCTCGCTTTGCAAGCCACCGTTCAACTGGAGCAGACTCAAACCGAACTTCGCATTACTCCGACTCTGTTACAACGGTGGTTTAGTGTCGGACAAAAACGGCCCAGCTATTTAGATTACCTGGCAAAAACACTCACTGATACAGAATTAACTCAGGTTCGTGATCAGTTTATGCAACAGTTGCGGGATCAAGTCGTGCCATGGTCAGGGGCGATCGCCTTCATCCACATCACCGCTTCACATCACATCGGCTCGTCAAATCACGGCAGCTCTTTGCGCAAGGCAAAAGGCAGAGGGCAGAAAGCAGAGAATTGACGTTCTTTGCAGCCTCAGCACTCAGCACTTTGCTATGTCCGCATTCAGCAATACCCTCAATTTGTACTACAGCCCATCTCATCCATCACGTCAGTAACTCAACCGAATGTGTTGCCCTGATTGTTACACAACTCATTTTGATCCAATCTTTCTTTTTGAACTTAATTCTTATTGGCTTGTTTTAGTTCATATCAAAAACTTTTATTTCTTAAGATTGATTTTATAAATCAACTCTTTCATTGCTCAAATCCTTACCTGTTACTGCATTTAAGGTTCGGTAAACCTCACCTCAAGTTTGTTAGAAATACCAGCGATCCCGACTGATTACTTGTCAGGCTGAAGATCTACAAGTCACCTCCATCAACGGTTTCAGACGTCTCTCTATCGAAAGGGATAAGGATCGGTTATCCACAATTGTGTAATTCTTCAGCTAGATGAAGATTTGAAAAAGATCCTATAGAATCGTAGGAAATTTTTTACATTTCCTTTAATTTCCCCAGGAGGTTTTTATGCGGATTGCCCAAGTTTCCCCTTTGTGGGAGCGTGTGCCTCCTCCGGCATACGGCGGCACTGAACTGG
Source organism: Oscillatoria sp. FACHB-1407 (assembly GCF_014697545.1). Lineage (GTDB taxonomy): Bacteria > Cyanobacteriota > Cyanobacteriia > Elainellales > Elainellaceae > FACHB-1407. Next base: position 122,760 of record NZ_JACJSA010000021.1, read on the forward strand.
TCGTTAGTTTGTTAACCGATGAACTGGTTCGGCGCGGTCATGATGTCACTCTGTTTGCCTCTGGTGACTCTATTACGCTTGCCAATTTAGAAGCGGTTTATCCTCGCGCTATGCGCCTTGATCCCAACGTCAAAGAACCTGCCATTTATGAGATGTTGCAGTTGAGTCAGGTGTTTGAGCGAGCGGATGAGTTTGACATTATTCACTCTCATATGGGTTGTGCGGCATTGCCCTATACTCGTTTAGTCAAAACGCCAACTGTGCATACAATGCATGGCATCTTTACACCCGATAACGAAAAGATGTTTATGCACGCCAAAAACCAGCCCTATGTCAGTATTTCAGATTCACAGCGCGAACTAAGGTTAGGGTTAAATTACGTCGCAACGGTATATAACGGCATAGATGTTGATAGTTATAAATTTCATGAAAAACCCCAAGAGCCGCCCTATTTAGCATTTTTGGGGCGGCTTTCACCTGAGAAGGGGGCACATATTGCCATTGAAATTGCGAAACAATCAGGCTTTCAACTCAAAATGGCAGGCAAAGTCGATGTCGTCGATGTGGACTATTACGAGGAACAAATTAAGCCCCATATTGATGGTGAGCAAATTCAGTTTTTAGGAGAAGCAAACCACGCCAAAAAGAATGCATTGATGGGTGGAGCGATCGCCACACTTTTCCCAATCACCTGGCGCGAACCATTTGGGTTGGTCATGGTAGAGTCAATGGCATCGGGAACCCCAGTGATTGCAATGGAACTGGGATCAACGCGAGAAGTTATTAACCATGGTGAAACTGGATTTTTGTGTCACTCTGTCCATGAATGCGTTGAGGCAGTGAGCAAGATTTCTCAAATCAGTCGTTTGACATGTCGTCAACACATCGAGCGCAACTTTAGTGTGGCGCGTATGGTGGATGGCTATGAAGCGGTTTATCAACAACTGATCGAGAGCCGTTTTGCCAAAAATGGACACCTCCACAGCCCAGTCGGAGCTAAGCGCGATCGCCCCTTCTAAAGCAGTCTTTACGACAGATCGTTGCCCCGAACCGATCTCCCCCAGTCCCCCTGATTGAGGCTACGGTGTCCACACAGCTTTGCTTTGTCAATGAGACACTCAGTTACTCAATCTTGGGGGGTGTAGGGGGCTATAAAGCCTTGTGGGTACACAGTAGCTTAAAAGGGAAGAATTTCGGAAACCTCTCTTGACTAGGGTTTGGGGATCGAACTGCGTCAGCCTGGTGGTATGACTCGTTGATGTGTATTCCGTGAGATCTCCCAAACCTTCTTCTAACAACTGACGGGGTGACTCAAAATTAAAAAATTATTTTCTTTCAAACCAATCACGAGCGTTTTTTTCGGTTTCTGCAAATCTACATTGAATATTTAAGATTTGAGCTCAACCTTTCGCTGGTAAACCGTTTAAAACAGTAATTGCCCTATAGCTGAGAATATCCTTTACTGAGCTATGCCCGATGTCATTGAGTTGGACGGTAAGATTTTTGTCCCTGTGGAGCAACTCCCCTATCCGGAGTGGCCCTGTGTTGCCAGCGAAAGACCACAGCCCATTTTGACGCTAAAAGACGATGATCTGTTTTTGATTACCGACACCTTAGGTAACATTGCAGGCTCTGTCGAGACTGGAACGAAAACAAGTTTGGGATTGTTTTGTCAGGATACGCGATTTCTCAGCCGACTAGAGCTACAAATCGAAGGGCGATCGCCCACACTTCTTAGCAGCAATGCGGACAAAGGGTTTGCCCTATCCGTGTTATGCGCGAATCCAACGATTGAGAACCGCATTCCGGCAGAAACCGTTGGGATTCGCCGAGAAATCGTGCTGAATGGAGGCTTGTTTGAAGAGCTAACCATTACCAACTACAGCACTCGACCCGTCACGTTTGAACTCAGTCTCAGCTTTGATGCTGATTTCATCGATCTGTTTGAGGTGCGCGGATTTCACCGTGAACATCGCGGGCGGTTGCTTCGACCCGTGCCACCCCAGAGCAGCCATGCAACAAAAGAGCACCCGACTGAAGCAACGGAGTTTGATGGAGAAGCAGTTGCCACTGAACAGGACGGCACGCCCCAAAATCCAACCTGGATGGTTGAGCAAACTCCCTTACCAGAAGAATTAGTGATGGCATATCAGGGGTTAGATGGCTCTCTGATGGAGTCGCACATTCAGTTTCACCATTTGCAACCCAGTCACCTCAAAGGCACAACTGCCATTTGGCAATTGCAGCTTGACTCCCATGAAACCCAACAACTGGGTTATCGGTTGGTCATGATGACCAACAACCGCATGACTTCTGCGGTCAGTGCGCCTGTAACGCTGATTCAAGCGAAAGCCGCAGAGTTGCTAGAGGAAAAAAACTGGTGTGAGCAGGTAACGCGCATCCAATCTGACAACAAAGCGTTTAATCAGGTGTTAGAGCGTGCCGAACAAGATCTCTATCTGTTGCGGCAGAGCTTTGGTAAACATAAGGTGCTGTCAGCAGGAGTTCCCTGGTTTTCAACACTGTTTGGACGGGACTCCATCATCTCTGCCTCTCAAACGTTGATGATTGATCCGGCGATCGCCCGTGAAACATTAACCGTGTTAGCCCACTATCAAGGCAAAACCTTTGACGATTGGCGCGAGGAGGAACCCGGCAAGATTTTGCATGAGTTGCGCCTGGGTGAAATGGCACGCTGTCAGGAGGTGCCCCATACGCCCTATTACGGCACGGTGGATGCAACACCTCTGTGGCTCATGTTGTACGCCGAATATTACGCCTGGACGCACGATCGCGAAACTCTCGATCGCCTGTGGAACAATGCCCTCGCGGCAATGGAGTGGATCGATCGCAACTGCGAGGAAACCGGATATCTCAGCTATAACCGCCGCTCTAGCCGGGGTCTGGTGAACCAGGGTTGGAAAGATTCGGGCGATTGCATTGTCGATCGCAATGGTGAATTAGCCACAGGGGCGATCGCCCTGTGTGAAGTGCAAGGGTATGTCTACGCTGCTAAAGTGCGGTTAAGTGAGATCGCCCGCATGAAGAAACGCCTCGACTTAGCCGATCGCTGGCAAGAAGAAGCGCATGACCTGAAAGTGCGGTTTAACCGAGACTTTTGGCTACCTGACCAGGGTTATTGTGCATTAGCACTTGACGGAGAGGGCAAACCCGTAGACAGCATCACCTCCAATCCAGGGCACTGTCTGCATTTGGGCATTTTGTTACCAGAACACGCTCGCAGCGTCGCTGAACGACTACAAGCTCCTGATATGTTTAACGGATGGGGCATTCGCACGCTCAGCAGTCTTTCCCCTGCTTACAACCCGATGGGCTATCACATCGGCTCGGTGTGGCCCCACGACAACGGGTTGATTGCGATGGGGTTGCGATCGCTCGGTCTGGTGGATCAAGCTCTGGAGGTGTCTCAAGGCATCATCGACATGACCCTACAACAACCCTATCAGCGTCCTCCGGAGTTGTTCTGTGGATATGAGCGAGTGGGAGACAACAGCCCCGTGCAATATCCAGTTGCTTGTACGCCTCAAGCCTGGGCGACGGGAACCATCTTTCAACTCTTGCAAATGATGGTGAATCTCGTTCCGGATGCGGCAAACAATTACCTGCGGATCATCGACCCGGCTCTGCCAGAATCACTGCATTGTTTGTCATTGCATAACCTGCGCATTGGTCAGACATTAATTGACCTGGAGTTTGAACGCTCAAATGGTACAACCGCCTGTCGCGTCACCAAAAAACGGGGCAACCTGCGAGTGGTGATTGAGGCGTGATTCAAAGGCAAACCTATATAGCAACTGTCGCGACAGTTAATACAAGGGGGGACTGCCAGGGGTTCCACTCCTGCACCCCGCCCTAACCAAACCCTCGGTTGCTATAGATTTAATTTCCATTCCTGAGAAGCTCAAAAAATTTTGCCAAACTGTCCTGATAAAACGGGCGATCGCACGTACAAAGGAATGGTAGATGCACCCTGATTACAGCCTCCGGTTCACCCCGGAGGTTTTTTGTTGGCACCATCACCTTATATAGCCCTCCGCATATGCATTAGGACATAAGGGGGTGTGGGGGCTGCACCCCAGCCAGGGGTTCCACCCCTGCACCCCGTCCTCACCTTAGTGAGTACTGCTATACCAATTTGAATTGTGAAGGCGATGAATGCTTGTACAGGTTTGGCACTGCCAAATCCCTCCCCAACGCTGATTTGTCCATAAAACCTTTTAAATCGGTATAAGAACGGGTGTTGCTGAATGTAGGTACGCTTCTTGACAACGCCCCTGCGAAATTCATCCATTAGAGCAGCAACGCCTAAAAACGTAGCGATCGCACCAAAAAACTGTGTGCCTCTTATGAAGCACACAGATCTGGTTCAGTATTGGGTTATAGCCCGTCTTGGATAAATAACGCACAGATTACGAAACTTATCTTGTATAGCAACTGAAGGGTTGGTTCGGACGGGGTGCAGGGGCTAAATCCCTGGTTGGGGGCTTCGCCCTCACACTCCCTTGTCTCAACTGTTTCAACAGTTACTACAGATGCTCTAGGAGCAATCATTGTAGAAGCGATCGCAATCTGCCGTATTTGAAATATATAGCTTTGGTCAGAAAGCTTAGGACATAGCTAATGACTCAAGCCCTGATTCTGGGAAGCCTTCTGACTTGCCTTCGCCCCATCACGTGTGGCTATGGCTATAGAACATTTAGAGATAAGGCTTTTAGGGTCGGTGTAATCAAGGATTTAACCTCGATTACACCTTTCATCCGTTACCAGCAACCTGTTAGGATGCAATCACCCTTACGCGATCGCGAAGTTGGTGCTGGTGAGGGTTGTAGCCGTCACGTTTTGCAGCGTTGCCAGGGTTACAAAGTTAGTACCGGAACCGCTGCCATCCGCATCGATGCGAACCTGAGTGCTGCTGCCCACTTGCTGTAAGCGAACGTATTGAGTCAGGCGAGCCGACACGCTTGCGCCACTGAACTGGGACTGACGGAAGATAGAGCGCAGGTCAATCACATCCAGAGCCGTTTGGAAGTCAGTGACTGTGTTGGTGCTGCCAGTGAGCCTGTTGCACACAAACATATCACCGCCTGTACCGCCTGTCATGGTATTGTTGCCAGCACCACCGTCGAGGATGTCGAAGCCGTTGCCACCCAACATGCGGTCGTCACCGTTGCCACCCGACAGGAAGTCTCTGCCACCACCACCAGACAAGAAGTCATTGCCGTCATCTCCGTAGAGCATGTCTTGACCGAAGCCCTTGGCACTCACCCCACCAAAGATGCGATCGTTGCCGCCACCACCGCGAATAGTGTTGAACTTAAACTCACCGCGCAACACTTCACCTCGGCTGGTACCAACCCGGCTAACCCCTGCAAACGCTCGATTAATGGTGATGGAGGAGAAGGCAACTCCAGTGCCGTTGATCACAACTGTGATACCGCCAGTACCACCTGTACCGCCTGTGCCACCTGTGCCACCTGTGCCGCCAGTACCACCCGTGCCACCTGTTGAAGGAGCATTCACTTGCCAGCTATCGTTAACAGCTGCTGCCAGTGCGTTGCCTGCTGCGTCAGTGATATCGCTTGTGCCCAAAGACAACTGATAGCTACCAGCAGTGCCTGTCAAACCGCTCAGGTTACCCAATGTCCAGGTGGTGCCACTGTTAGTCAGAGTTGCACCTGCAAGAGACACGGCACTACCACCGCGAGTCAAGCTCAAATCAGCGATATCGAAGTTGTTTACTGCTTCGCTGAACTGAATAGTGATTGAGTTGACAGCTGTCGTACGAGGGTCGGGAGTGACATCAACAATGTCAGCTGTGGGAGCTTGAGTATCAACAACAATTGCTTTGCTACCACCCAGGGAATTGGCTGCACCAGGAGCAGGCAGCGTGGTGCTAATATTCACACCGCTTGCATCGCGAATGGTACCGCCATTGAGTTCCAGAGCAGTCACAGAAGCGTAATCCAAGTCTAGGCTGGTGTCTCCGGCTTGTACTGTGTAGTTGAAGGTCAAGGTGTTGGTGCCAGTGCCGCTCGCATAGGTTGCAAACTGGTCAGTTGCACCTGTTTCCAACAGCAAGCGAGGTGTACCAGTTACGTTCACCAATTGATCAAACGTAACGGTGATAGCGATAACATCACCCGCATTGTAAGCACCATCGACAGCCGTTGAAGAGATACCTGTGAGTTTGGCAGAGGTATTTTCAAAGTAATTGATATTACCTGCCGCTTCGCCGATGTAGGCGTCCAAATCTCCGTCACCATCTGTGTCGGCAAACCGGATCGCACTGCGATCGCCAACATCAATACCATTAAAAGGATTTGCTGTTCCAGTACGAGCTACAAAGGTAGGAGCTGTGCGAGTTCCGGTATTTTCAAAGTAATTGATGTTACCTGCCGCTTCGCCAACGAATGCATCCAGATCACCATCGCGATCGAAGTCAACAAATGTGGGAGTCGAGTTATCGCCCACATCGGTAATCCCTGCAATGGTTTGTGCAGTGAAGGTTGGAGCAACGGGGCTTCCAGTATTACGGAAAAAGTTGACATTACCCGCCGCTTCACCAACGAATGCATCCAAGTCACCATCACCATCGATGTCAACAAACGTTGGAGTTGAATCATCACCCACATCTGGAATTCCAGCCAGGGTCTGTGCAGTGAAAGCTGGAGCAGCAGCACTTCCTGTATTACGGAAGAAGTTGATATTCCCTGCCGCTTCCCCAATGATTGCATCGAGATCACCATCACCATCAACATCTGCAAAGGTGGGAGTTGAATCATCGCCCACATCTGGCAGACCTGCAATGGTTTGTGCGGCGAAAACCGGAGCAGTAACCGTTCCAGTGTTGCGGTAGAAGTTAATATTACCCGCTTCTTCACCAACGATTGCGTCCAAATCGCCATCGCCGTCGATGTCAATCAGTGCAGGAGATGAATTAACACCTACATCCTGCCCATCAAAGGGATTCTGTGCACCAGTGCGTTGAATAAAACCTGCCATGATTAGGGTCTCCTTAGATTACAAACATTTCAAATCGAGCAACGGCTTGTGACCATTGCTTTTGGTGAACCAAGTGAGTGAAGTCACAACGATTGAATCGTTGTAAGGGCAATTTGGGAGGCAATACTGAAAAACCGTTTGTCAGCAAAGAGCGGTGATTTAGTCACGCAAAACCCTACCCCTGCTAGCTATGCAGGCTGTATGCATTAGTGGTGCCGACGTCATAAGAGCTTCAGCTACCTGTAAGCTTTCAACAGAGTTTGAGGGGCTTCCAGTTACTGCTGCCGCGCTTTGTCTTGACTGCAATCAAAAATCTGCCTGACTTCTCTGAACCCAAGCCGTAGGAAAACCTTGCAGTCAGAATCAGAAAACTGCATAGATCAATCGGCTTTACGGTGTGAACTCATGCAATATGAGTTGAAGTGAGAGAACGATGAACTTGCTAATTGACTTAGCAATGGGGAAAACGCGATTTAATCGGTCATAGGCTTTAATTGAATAACCTTGAATCAAGAACTTGATCTACCAGCATCTTTCCAAACCCAGCAACGTGCTTTGCTGCGGTGAAATCTGTCCAATCAATCAGTAGATGCAAACGCTGTAGTGCTTAGTAGGCAAATTCAACTTGTCTTTAACAGCCAATTGCGTAGCTGCTCTACTAATTCAACGGTTGTAAGGCGAGGTAAAAAATTTAACTCGTAGTAGCACTTTGTTAGATGAATGAATTCAATCCTAAAGTCTCTACCTCGATATTTTTACTTACGCAAATACGGAGGTTGAATTAGCTTGAAACTTCCATAAGCATCCAGACAATAGAGTGTAAATGTTTTAAGTTAAGGGAACTCAGAGTATTCACTCAGGCCCCCGATAATTTATTTATACTCATAAGCCAGGTTCAGTGGCACTACGATCTCCGGAACTTCACGTAAACTTGGGATTTTTTCGACCTTTCTCGAAATGTTATGAACTTTACGTAAAAACTCAGTTATTTGACCTGAAGAGTAAATTATTAATGCAGTCTGATGCAGGCATCACTAGGAAATTTTACGTACGCCACTGGGTTTGCTTAGGTTCACTCACTTACACTCACTTATATATATGTGTTGTGTCGCACTCTGATTTAGATTGTGACCCAGTAAGAGGCTGATAAGGGCTAAAGAATTGGTCTGATCAGCAAGAAGGGTAAACTGTCTCGTACCAATTACAATGTGTAGCTCGGTAGTGTTTCAGATCTGTTGCCACTAACCCCCGGCTGTCGCCGTCCCCCTTGGTAAGGGGACTACAGGGGGTCTTACAGAGGTTATCAACAGGTTTGGAACACCACCCATCCTTTATATCAAATTGATATCACTTGCCGATTGGATATCTGCCTTTCCCTAATTTAGGGAAACCTACTGTAAAGGAGGGTTCACCGTATTGTTGCTTTCCTCCGTCTTTAGATAGATCTTGAAGCTAGAGAAAATTCATATTCTTAAGTAGAGGAAGAACCTCAATAAACGCTCCTGCCCCCAAACGATTTGCTTGGGGGTTTCGTCTTTTGTCTAAACCGGGTTGAGATGTCCTGATGGAAGGTGCGATCGCCCGCAAATAGGATTGACGGCACTATTGGCTCTCGTAGTCCGTCACCTAGGGCAACACCATAAGGCAAACACTCTCATGCAAACGGTCGTCAAACGTGTGAATCGGCTTAGTCACTCTCGCTGGAATCACTGTAGATTGACAACAACTCGATTCACCTTGCGATTGATGGTAGTCGCATTTCTGGTTTCTAATTCGATCTCACCGGGTCAGGCACAATCTGTCCCCTCATCTGCTTTACCTGCGGCGACTTCGGCTGTGCAATCAACTGAGGGGTATGTGTTGGGGGTAGGCGATCGCCTGCGAATGGAAATTTATAATGTACCGGAATATAGCGGTGAATACCGAGTGTTAGCGGATGGATCGCTCAACCTGCCGGGTATTGGGGCAGTTTCTGTCCAGGGGTTGACCCTGCAACAAGCGTCTCAAACCATTTCTGGTCGCTACATTGCTGTTTTGCGTCGTCCTGTAGTGACGTTGACGCTGCTAGAGGCACGCCCAATTACGATCGCGATCGCGGGTGAAGTGCGTCGTCCAGGTTCCTATACGGTTCCTTCTGAAACGGGAGTGCCTAATTTAACGCAAGCTCTGCAACTAGCGGGTGGGGTCACGGGAACTGCCAATCTTCGCGAGATTCAGATCCGTCGCCTGCGATCGGCTAACCGGGGTTCAGAGGTGCTCACAGTTGATCTGTGGCAACTGTTGCGGCAGGGCGATTTGCAACAGGATGTGCTCTTGCGAGATGGCGACAGTATTGTCATCCCCACGGCAACGGCAATGGATTTGGAAGAGGCGCGTCAGCTTGCCAGTACTAGTTTTGCCGTTCCTGGTGAGCCAATCCAGGTAGCCGTAGTGGGTCAAGTGAACCGTCCCGGTCCTCATATTTTGACCCCTACCAGTGGCAGCAGTGCTCGCCCTGAAGTGCCAACTGTGACGCAAGCCATTCAAACGGCAGGGGGAATCACACAAACAGCCGACATTCGCAATATCGAAGTCCGTCGGGCTGGATCAGACGGCACCACTCAACGCATTAAAGTCGATTTCTGGAATCTACTAGAGACAGGTGATCTGGCTCAAGACTTGCCGCTGCAACCTGGAGACACGGTTTTCATTCCAACGGCAACCGCTCTCACACCGAGTGAAATTACAGCCCTGGGGGCAGCTAGTTTTGCTGCGAGTGAGATGACAGTTAATGTCGTGGGTGAAGTTGCCCGCCCTGGGGCGATCGCCGTGCGACCTAATACGCCACTAAATCAAGCCATCTTGGCAGCAGGTGGCTTTAATACCCGTGCTCGTCGTGGCACTGTGCAACTCATCCGCCTCAACCCCGATGGCACCGTTTCTCAACAGCGCATTACAGTTGATTTTGCCCAGGGCATTAGTGGCGAAAATAATCCCGCTTTGCGTCCAAATGACACGGTTGTTGTAGGGCGATCGAGCCTGACTCAATTAGGCGACACTCTGGGAACCTTGCTATCACCTGTGACCGGGGTATTTGGTCTGTTCCGTTTATTAGGGTTGTAACTAGAGTTTCGACCAATAATGAGTGGTTAGTGGTTAAGGGTCAATGGACAACTCGCATTGACAACTCACAACGAACAATTGACTGTTGCCAATTAACCACTTGCTTTTTTCCTCCCAAAGACAGTGTACGGTCTTGACAATCGCATGTCACTGTGTAAACAGATAGGCGCGTCAATAAATCTCGTGCTGTAACGAGGAGAATTGTTATGTCTCAATCCTTTAAAGATCAAATTTCTAACGATATTCAAAAAGCAAAAGAAGAAGGAAAACTACGAAGCGATCGCTTGCGAGAAATCGTGAAACTAGCGGTATCGAGTGCGGCATCTGAGTTAAGAGAAGGATCAGGTGAAATTCGCTCACTGGTTAAAGATGCTGTAAGCACAGTTGTTGATGCTCTAAAGGATCGTGGCAGCGAAGCACGAGAAGAAATTACAGCTTCAATTGAAGGGGCGATCGAAGGTATCAGTGCCGGAAGAAGACAGGCGATCGCAAAATCAGAAGTTGAAATGCAGAAGTTGCAAAGTCAAATTGAAAGTCAAGAACAAGAACTGCAAGATGAGATTGATGGTGCTCTAAAAGACATTGAAACAAACAGCAATGGAGCATCCGACAACATCAAAGCTGCAATTCGATCAGCATTGAATAACGTTCAAGATACTGAAGAAGTAGCATTACTTCGCAAACGCTATGCTCAATTGCAAGCTCAAATTGCGGTAGTTAAAGCCAACCTCACGGCTCGTTATGGCGAACGCTACGATGACACCAAAAAGTATCTAGATGATGCTAGAACCTGGTACGCAGAAGCAATGAAACGGGCTGAAAGCGAAACCGACACCAACAAAACTCGTTTGCAAGAAAAACAAGTTGAATTTGAATCAAAAATGAGTCAGGCAGGTACAGCCCTGGCTCGCAAAGAACGTCAAGTGCGTCAATTACTCAAAGATCTGTGGCACACCGTTTCGGATGTGTAACATCAACCCACACAATAGTACTTACAAAATTGGGAAGGGGTTTGGCAATGCCAGACCCCTTTATCGTGTTTAGTTTATGAGAGATTTAGAATGCCTAAAATCAGCACAATCACCATTCCTGCTAAAACCCCGTAGGACATTTTTAGCCAGGTGTATTGCCACAGTGGACGATGAGAACGACGATTCATGTTAACTCTGCTCCTCCGTAGCTGCTTCAGCCTCGATCGCCTCCTGGATAAATAACCTTGCAAGGCGATCGTACATCCCTGCGCCAATATATTGGGGATATTTGTGCGATCGGCTGTAAACCCACACTAACTCATCAAACAGGAAAATACGGATATCTTCGGTTAAGCCTTTACATTGAGGTATCAGAGATTTGGCGGTTTCCAACGCATCTGTCCACCGCTCAAACTCCTGAGAAAAACGGGGCGTCACAACTTTGAACATAGAAATAACGATAAGAATATAAACCTTTACCCAACCCCTTTCAAGGATGGCTACTGTGTATGCACAAGTTCTCTCAATCCCAGCAATATTATGTTTGATCCACCCTGCCCCTCCTTAAAAAGGAGGGGATCGGGCTCAAAGTCCCCCTTAAAAAGGGGGATTTAGGGGGATCGAGTCAGTTTTTAGGCTCCCATGCGAGATCTGTGTACACAGTAGCTTTCCTACGAGGGAAGGGGTTAGGGGTTGGGTTCTTAATGACCTGCTGCGGTCGGCATCCCTAAGATGTCTTCAATTCGAGGCATCTCCTCCAGCGGAATCACTCGTCCCTCATCCTCAAAGCCCGCAATCTGGTCAAAGTTGAGATAGCGATAGAGGTCAGCTGCAAACGGGTCAATCTTAGTCTGGACGATCGCCTGATATTCCTCCACAGTGGGAATGCGTCCCAGCAGCGCACAAACCGCTGCCAACTCCGCTGACCCCAGGTAAACCCGCGCATCCTTGCCCATGCGGTTGTTGAAGTTGCGAGTCGAAGTCGAAAACACTGTCACACCATCGGCGACTCGTGCCTGGTTGCCCATGCAAAGCGAACATCCCGGCATTTCGGTTCTGGCTCCCGCCGCCGCAAAAATGCCATACATGCCCTCTTCCCGCAGTTGTTTTTCATCCATCCGAGTCGGCGGACAGATCCACAGACGCACTTTAACTGGACCTGCTCCTTCCAGAATCTTGGCAGCCGCGCGATAGTGACCAATGTTGGTCATGCAAGAACCGATAAACACCTCGTGAATCGGATCACCCGCGCACTCCGACATCAGCTTGATGTTGTCAGGGTCATTGGGAGCCGCCACCAGAGGTTCCTTAATCGTGTCCAAGTCAACTTCGATGACTTCGGCGTACTCCGCATCGGCATCAGCCTCCATCAGCACCGGATTGGCTAACCACTGCTCCATCTTGGCAATCCGCCGCAGAATCGTACGAGCATCGCCATACCCCCGCGCCACCATATTCTTCATCAGTGCCACGTTCGATCGCAGGTATTCTGCCACAGTGTCCGGGCTGAGTTTGATCGTACAACCTGCACAAGAGCGTTCTGCCGTCGCATCCGTCAACTCAAACGCCTGCTCTAGCTTCAGGTCGGGCAAGCCTTCCATCTCCATAATGCGACCAGAAAAGACGTTCTTTTTGTTTTGCTTCTCAACGGTCAACTGTCCCGACTGAATCGCCACATAGGGAATGGCATTCACCACATCCCGCAGCGTCACACCCGGTTGCAGAGTGCCTTTGAACTTCACCAACACGGACTCTGGCATATCCAATGGCATCACGCCCAACGCTGCCGCAAACGCCACCAGACCAGACCCTGCCGGGAAAGAGATCCCCAACGGGAAGCGGGTATGGGAGTCACCCCCCGTCCCCACTGTGTCGGGCAGCAGCATCCGGTTCAGCCAGGAATGGATAATACCATCCCCCGGACGCAGGGAGACGCCCCCACGCGAGGTGATGAAATCGGGCAAATCTTTGTGGGTTTTGATATCAACGGGTTTGGGATACGCCGCTGTGTGACAGAAGCTCTGCATCACCAGATCCGCACTGAAGCCGAGGCAGGCAAGCTCCTTTAGCTCATCACGGGTCATGGGTCCAGTTGTATCTTGAGAACCAACCGTAGTCATCAATGGCTCACAGGAGGTGCCCGGACGAACCCCCGGCAGACCACAGGCTTTGCCCACCATCTTTTGAGCCAACGTGAAGCCCTTGCCCGTATCAGTTGGAGCCTGTGGACGAATGAACAGGGTGCTGGGTTCTAGCCCCAGAGCCGCACGAGTTTTATCCGTTAAGGTGCGCCCAATCAACAGGGGAATCCGTCCCCCTGAACGCACTTCATCCAAAATTGTGTCGGGTTTGAGGCTAAAGGTGGAGATAACTTCGCCAGATTCGTTTGTAATCTCGCCTTTGTAAGGATGGATGGTGATCACATCCCCAGTTTCTAAATGGGTGACATCGCACTCAATGGGTAGCGCACCAGAGTCTTCAGCGGTGTTGAAGAAGATGGGTGCAATTTTGCCACCGAGGATGTAACCACCCGATCGCTTGTTGGGCACAAAGGGAATGTCTTGCCCGATATGCCACAGCACTGAGTTAATGGCGGATTTGCGAGAGGAACCCGTCCCCACCACATCACCAACATAGGCGACGGGGTGCCCTTTTTGCTTCAGTTGGGCGATCGTGTCCAACCCTCCCGGCATCCGAGTTTCCAGCATCGCCAGCGCATGGAGCGGAATATCGGGGCGAGTCGTGGCGTGAGGAGCCGGAGAGAGATCGTCCGTATTAGTCTCCCCAGGCACTTTAAAGACCGTCACGGTAATGGCTTCGGGCAATTGAGGACGACTGGTAAACCACTCGGCATCTGCCCAGGCTTGCATCACTCGCTGAGCGTAAGGGTTGCCGCTTTCAGCTAACTCCTGCACGTCATGGAAGGCGTCGTAAACCAACAAAATTTTGCTGAGGGAGGTGGCAGCGTGAGTCGCGATCGCCTCATCCGACGAGTGCAACAGGTCAATCAACGACTGCACGTTGTAACCGCCCATCATCGTCCCCAATAGCTCTACCGCATCCTGGGGAGACACAAGGGGACTGGTGGCTTCACCCTTGGCGATCGCCGTTAAAAAGCCAGCTTTCACATAGGCGGCCTGGTCAACCCCTGGAGGAACGCGATCGCGCAACAACATCAGCAGGGTATCTGCCTCTCCAGCAGGGGGATTTTTCAGCAACTCACATAAATCTGACGTTTGTTCCGCTGTCAGGGGTAGCGGGGGAATTCCTAATGCTGCTCGCTCAGCAACATGGTTACGGTAAGCATCCAACATCTTCAAAGGCTCACTAGAGGACGAGACGGTTAATTTTTTGTACTCAGGCTCAATTTTTGCTTTAACGAGTATATTCCTACGGTAACGTGCCGTACAGTTCAATAGCGATCGGACTACAACCCAATCTCTTAGTGCTGCTATTTACAGATCAGGTTTGACAATAAAACCAGGGGGGTGTGAGAGCTAGGCTGTTCCCCCCAAGTCAGGGCTTCCACCCCTGCACCTCAATTCCCACCCTTATTTACGACAAGTTGTACTTAGCAAGAAAGCTCCGTCCACCACTCAGATCAAGATAGGTCAAAAAGCACTCAGTGGAGGGGATCAGGAAACACCATTGCTCTGCTTTCAAGCAAGCCGCGATCGCAAACCACTGATCTCCTTTGTCACAGGGTCATTACAGTCGATTACCCGATCGGTTATGTCAGGTTGGGTAGACAATTAACCAGGGAAACTGAAACGTTGATCAGGGGCGATCGCACTTAAGTATTTAAGATTCAGTATTTCTAACGATAGAACGACTGTACCCATTTACAGGATTGAGGTTATCCCTTCTATTCTGGATATTGGCTGGATAAAACTCTTCTGTACTCAAGGTTTCAATTATTACCAAAACAACTAATTCCAACTCTAAAAAGCAAATTGTAGTCGTAAGAAATATGCAGATTCTTTGCAGATAAAATACAGTTCCTTGATATTTCACTCCAAATTTCAGGATAACGTTTGAATTGATTTGAGTATTTCCTCTGTCTCCGGGGCAGACTCAATTTAGGCGTAAGTTAAAAAGGTAAGTGAACATCAGCATGATGGATCAGTTGATAAGAACTGGCTATGAGGAGCATTAAGTGTTACAAGTTAGGCTGATTAAATCGCGTTCACTTACTAACACAGTTCTGGCTATAGCTGGTTAATCCATCATCAGGACATTACTGTTGGCTCTATTTAGCTCATAAAGGATCAACGAGGATGACGCAACGGAAACGCGCACTAATTACTGGAATCACGGGTCAGGATGGGTCTTATCTCAGTGAACTTTTGATGGAGAAAGGGTATGAAGTTCACGGCATCATTCGTCGAACCTCAACCTTTAACACCGACCGAATTGATCACATCTACGAAGACCCGCACAACGAAGACGCTCGGCTATTTCTGCATTATGGCGACTTAACCGACGGCACGACCCTCCGGCGGATTCTGGAAGAGGTTCAACCCGTTGAAATTTACAACCTGGGGGCGCAATCCCACGTACGGGTTAGCTTTGACTCTCCTGAATACACCGCTGACTCCGTCGGGATGGGGACGCTGCGATTGTTAGAGGCAATCCGCGACTATCAACAGCGCACTGGGATTGAGGTT
Source organism: Oscillatoria sp. FACHB-1407 (assembly GCF_014697545.1). GTDB lineage: Bacteria > Cyanobacteriota > Cyanobacteriia > Elainellales > Elainellaceae > FACHB-1407. The sequence continues at coordinate 138,523 of NZ_JACJSA010000021.1, forward strand.
CGCTTCTATCAAGCCGGTTCCTCAGAAATGTTTGGCAAAGTGCAAGAAGTTCCCCAGAAGGAAACCACTCCCTTCTATCCCCGCAGTCCCTATGCCTGCGCCAAGGTGTATGCTCACTGGCAAACCGTGAACTACCGGGAATCCTACGGCATGTTTGCCTGCAATGGCATCCTGTTTAACCACGAATCACCGCGTCGGGGTGAAACGTTTGTAACTCGCAAGATTACTCGTGCCGTTGCCCGCATCGTCGCAGGTCAACAAAAGAAACTCTACATGGGCAACCTCGACTCCAAACGGGACTGGGGTTATGCCAAAGACTACGTCCGGGCAATGTGGCTCATGCTGCAACAAGATGAACCCGATGACTATGTGGTTGCCACAGGTGAAACCTACACCATCAAACAATTCCTCGATCTGGCGTTTGGCTATGTCAATCTGAACTGGCAAGACTACGTTGAGTTCGATGAGCGATATCTGCGTCCGGCAGAGGTGGATCTACTCATTGGTGATCCCACCAAAGCCAAGCAAAAGCTGGGTTGGGAACCCTCTGTCACCTTTGAACAGTTGGTGACCCTGATGGTAGAAGCCGACCTGAAAGCCTTGGGACTGGTTCCCCTCAATGGACACTCCATTCAAGCCGTCGCAGACATTGCCACGACTCGCCAGAGCACAGGCAGCTTTGCCTCTTAACCGGTGTATTTCCGCTAATGTGTAAGGGCAAGACATCCGAAATGGCTTGACCTACACAGCAATCCTTCTGTAAGGGCGTTTTGCAAAACGCCCCTACCGGATCTGTCGCTCCTTTTCTGGGAATTGGTATTTAGAGTGCTGCCAACACAGGCAGGAACATCACGCAGGAAAAGAACCCCCAACACTATGACTACACAACTAAACCTTGCCGATAAGCGCATCCTGGTTACAGGTGGAGCAGGCTTTCTCGGTCGTCAAGTGGTCGATCAACTATGCAAAGCTGGTGCTGACCCTGCCAAAATTACAGTGCCCCGGTCGCGCGAGTATGATTTGCGCCAGATGGAAAGCTGCAAGCGAGCAGTCGATCAACAGGATGTGGTGATTCACTTGGCGGCGCACGTCGGTGGTATTGGCTTAAACCGCGAAAAGCCTGCTGAGTTGTTTTATGACAACTTGATGATGGGCACTCAGCTCATTCACGCGGCTTACGAGGCAGGCGTTGAGAAATTTACCTGTGTGGGAACGATTTGTGCCTATCCCAAGTTCACCCCCGTCCCCTTCAAGGAAGATGACATTTGGGATGGCTATCCCGAAGAGACAAACGCTCCCTATGGCATTGCCAAAAAAGCCTTGCTGGTGCAGCTTCAGTCATACCGGATGCAGTATGGCTTTGATGGGATTTATCTGTTGCCTGTGAATCTGTATGGACCAGAGGATAACTTTGACCCACGCAGTTCTCATGTCATCCCAGCCCTGATCCGCAAAGTCCACGAAGCCCAAGAGCGGGGAGATAAGCAGATCCCGGTGTGGGGCGATGGCAGTCCGACGCGCGAGTTCCTTTACTCCACCGATGCGGCTCGTGGCATTGTGATGGGTACTCAATCCTACGATGAGCCTGACCCGGTGAACCTGGGCACAGGTTATGAAATCACCATTAAAGACCTGATTCACTTGATTTGTGAACTGATGGGATATGAGGGCGAGATCGTTTGGGAAACCGACAAACCCAACGGGCAACCGCGTCGTTGCTTAGATACGGAGCGTGCCAAGGAGAAGTTTGGTTTTGTCGCAGAGGTTGATTTCAAGCAAGGACTGAAGAACACCATCGATTGGTATCGTCAGCACGCCGCTTAATCCACTGTCCCTAAATCCCTGGTTGCTGTTGATGTCAATTAGACGGGCTGATGCCATTTCAACCAGAAACCGGGGATTTTATGCACCCTTACCCATCAATTGCCCTGTTTTTGGGGATCGGGGTAAGGTAGAATGCCCTGTTGAAGAATATTTTGGCGAATTTGTGAACGCGGCTGACTCTCAACCCAAAAAGGCGGAACTCAGGCGATCGCTGCTAAAGGCAAGACAGGCTCTTCATCCTGATATTTGGCGCGAAAAGAGCGATCGCATTTGTGCTCAGTTGCACAATTGGTCAGTGTTTGCTCAAGCTCGAACCGTTCTCGCTTATTTTAGTTTTCGTCAGGAACCCGACCTCAGCCCTCTCTTCACCCCATCTCGCATTTGGGGGTTTCCCCGTTGCGTTGAAAAAAATATGATGTGGCATCAGTGGGTGCCCACCGTCACAGGTTCCCGCCAATATCCGCTGCAATCGGGGGCATTTGGCATTGTAGAACCCCATCCCTATGCCCCCCAGATCCAACCTGCCGATGTCGATCTGATCCTCGTGCCTGCGGTCGCCTGTGATGTCTGGGGTTATCGCCTGGGCTATGGCGGTGGGTTTTACGATCGCATGTTGAGTTCCCCCCAATGGATTGGCAAACCTACTATCGGCATTGTGTTTGAGTTTGCCCGCTTACCGCGTCTCCCGATCGACCCCTGGGATCGTCCGCTGCAAGGAATTTGTACAGAAGCCGGATTGTTCTTGAAGGAGGAATAGAGAAGAAAGAAAAGAAAAGAGAAGGCTGAAGGATAAAGGATAAGAGGCTAGATCCTCGCTCCTGTTGAAAAGCGGATTCTTCTCAGGAAATACGTTAGAAGCTGAGGATATGACTCCAATGCCTTCAAATCAAAACTTCTTACCGGGCAAGGAGCGGAAGACTTAACAACACCCCATTCAAAGTGGCGATCGCCCCAGTGCCATACCACATCCACTTTGCTGTCGAGCGAGCCATCCAACGGTTGTGAGCAAACAGCCACACCGACAAACCATGCAGGAGGCATCCCCCCAGCGCAACCAGTGTCACATATTGGGCAAGCGTTTGTTCAATACTTCCGGCAAGGGAACCGGGATGTTTGATGTAGAAACTCCACAAATACATGGCGTAGCCTGTCAAAAACAAGACACCACCCGTCAACAGAGCAAGACCGATCGCCAGGATGCTTTTACCAAGGGGCGATCGCTCCGGTAGTGGTGCAACTGGACGTTGTGAGGGGGAGGGGTTTGGAGCCATCGTTTTAAGTCGGGTCACATTTCTGAAGAAGTTTTGGTTAGAGCGTACTCTTCCAAGCCACTAAAGGAATTAGCAACAGCACCCCATTCAAAGCGGCGATCGCCCAGCTACAGTACACCAGCCATTTTCCGGTTGGTCGAGGTATCCAGTGATAGCGAACCAACAGCCAAACAAAACCCCACTCCAGTAAACAGCCTCCAACCGCCATAAAACCAAGATAGGTTGCCGCACGATCGCTGATGTCACCGGGATAGAGGTCAGGATTGGTAATAAAGAAACTGCAAAGGAGCATCATGACAGCCGTTAGGAACAGCACAAACAGGCTCAGTAGGCTGAGGCAGAGCACCAGAATGGTTTTAATTAGGGGCGATCGCTCCGGTGAGGACTCTTGAGACATATTTGGCTGGAGATCTAGGGCTTAACCCATTCGCTAAACTTGTGGATGTAGAAAATTATGACAGCCATGACCGAAAACTATATCTGGGTTGTGACAGATACTCCGCCAACGGGCGATCGCTCGCTTAACCCAGAACCCTCTCAGATCTTCAACTTCTTCGAGAAGTTGAAGATCTCGGCACGAAAAAAAGCTGGAGATCTTGGTGTCGATCGATGCAGAAACCTAATATATACAAGTAGAATGATCGTCATCCGGATCAATTTGCAAAAATTGTGGATGAGGATGCTTCAAAAGTTTTGTTGCCAATAGCCAAACGTTTGAGATCCCCCTAAATCCCCCTTCAAAAGGGGGATTTGAGTCCGCTCTAGAGACTGCATCTAGAAAACCAGTAAACCCACCACTTTACTAACATTCATCAATGGCTAGGGTTGCGCTGCTGATTGGGGTAAGCGAATATGGGTCAGGTTTAAGACCGCTCCCAGCGGCTTCTAACGATGTGGAAGCCCTACAGCAAGTGCTGGAAAATCAGGAGATCGGCGACTTTGACGTGGTCAAGCCCCTGATCAACCCCAGTCAATCGGAGATGGCAGAGGCGATCGAAACCTGGTCAAGCAGCCACACCTCCAATGATCTGGTGCTGCTGTTTTTCTCTGGGCACCGGGTTTATGACGAGCACCACAACCTCTACTTCGCCGCCCGCAACACCTATAAAAACAAGCACAATCACCTGATCAAAGCGTCGGCAGTATCAGCGAACTTTGTCCGCGATTGCTTTGAGCAGAGCCAATCCAGACAACAGGTGGTGATCCTGGATTGGTGTTCTGGCGAGTCATTAAGCAATGAGCGATCGGGCGATCGCCCCGTTTCGGGAATCGCTGCACCCACCAGTGTGGAGCATCAATTTGGAGCCGCAGGGCGCGTTGTCCTACTACCCTCCTCCGATTGGCACTACTCTTTCGTCCAAAAACGCAGCGATCGCTCCCTTTACACCCGCTATCTCGTTGAGGGAATCAGCACTGGAGTTGCCGATCGCAATTTTGATGGCTCTGTTTCAGCGGATGAGTTGCACGAGTACGTTCGCAAGCGAGTCAAAGAAGCGGCTCCAGGCATTGATCCTAAGATTATTCGGTTAAATGAGCAGGATCTCCGCATTGAGATCGCCCGCGTCAAGATTAACGACCCGCAGCGGCACTATCGCCAGGAAGTCGAGAAGTATGCCAGTCAGGGCAAGATCTCTGAAGTCGGACGCACCATTCTTGATACACATCGAGTGCGGTTTGGCTTATCGCCCATTGACGCAGCGGTGATCGAAGAAGAAGTGCTGCAACCCTACCGTGACTACCAAAGCCTGTTAAAACAATATCGCGATGCCGTCGCCCCGATCGAGCAGGAGTACCTCCTCAACGAGGGCATTCACGAACAGCTCAAGACCCTGCAACATTATCTGGGCTTGCGGGATGAGGATGTGGCTCCGATTCAACAAGAAATTGCGGCTAAAGTAGAGGCATATCAGCGGGAATCAAAGCATCGAGAGCGACTGAACCATATTCAGCAATATGGCGAAATTTATGAGGCGATCGCCCGTCGAGAGTATCCTCTAAGCAGTCGCACCGCAACAGAACTGCGGGAACTGCAAGAAGTCCTGGGGTTGCGCGATGAGGATGTGGCTCCGATTCAAGCGGAGATTCACTCCCAACTGGCAGCCCAGGAAGAGGCATATCGCCGCAAGTTGCAACATTATGAGTATGAGTTCACTCAAGCCGTTTCGTTAGGGTTGCCGATCAGCGAGTTCACCCGCGATGGACTCCGGAAGTTTCAACACTCCCTTGAGTTGCGAGATGATGATGTCAACCGAATTGAGCAGCAGGTGATGGAGCAAAACAAAAGCGACGCCGAAGCTTATCAAGAGAAGCTGCAACACTACGAGTTTAAGTTTTCTCAAGAGGTCAACCGAGAGCTGCCGCTCAGTGAGGCGACCCGTGAGGAATTGAAGCAATTTCAGCAGCATTTGGGGCTGCGTGATGAAGACGCTGCCCAGGTCGAGCATCGTGTCATTGGCAAGATTCAAGAGCAAGAAAAAGCCTATCAAAATAAGCTGTCTCTCTATGAGCAGCGGTTTATGCAGGTGGTTAACCTGGAATATCCACCTGGCGAGTTTGCCCGCCATGAACTGCGAAATTTGCAGAAGTCTCTGGGGTTGCGCGAAGCCGATGTGCAGCAGATTGAACGAGCCGCATCTGCTTCACGGCAGGCAGAATTTCTCGCTAAACAGCAAGAACAAAAAGAGCAAAAAGAGCAACAACCGAAGGAAGTCCTGGAACCACCTGTCACCGTTATTCAGACCCCAGCCGCAGACGCTTCTGTTGCGCCGCCACCACAGACTTCCCCCGCTTCGATTGCCCCCGTTGCTCCACCCGCTCCACCTGCACCCCCAACCCCACCACCTGCACCCGCACCTGTTGCCGCTCCGAGCACTTCGCAACTGCTGCCTTCGGAAAGGGGCATTTCCTACACTCGGCTGAACGAATTGTTGCAGGCGAAGAATTGGCGGGAAGCCGATGAGGAAACCCTAGCCCTGATGCTCAAAGCCACCGGACGGGAAAAGGCGGGATGGCTCGATCGCACTGCATTAGAAAGCTTTCCCTGTGTAGATCTGCACACGATTGACCAACTCTGGCTTGAGCACAGCGGAGGACGCTTTGGCTTCAGCGTGCAACACCGGATCTATCGGGAAATTCCCAAAGGGGATGCGGCTCTATTTGGCGATCGCATCGGTTGGTGGCATCCCAAAATGCGAATCTTTTTGCCCTACAGCAGCTTAAAATTTAACCCGCAGGCTCCGGAAGGACACCTCCCCGCTTTCTGGTTCTGGAAAATTCCAGTGGCGGAGTCGTTGCGCTCGTGGGGTCTGGCACCGGGGCGAGGCGGGTGTGCCACTGATAGTTGGATGTTGGCAACGCTGATGCGCCGCATGGAAAATTGCCCTCAATAAGGGTGTATTTAGTGATTGGGGAACTGAACCCGGCGAATGAATTCGCAGCGATTGGAGCAACGTCCGCTGACGCGGTCTGAGGTTTTGAACCAACGCAGGCAGTTTTTGTGCTGGTAGCTGCGGTTTTAACCGCCACTCCCCTAACTGTCAGATGCACCCCTCAGTAATGCCCTGAATCCTAACGTTTAGTGGCGATCGCCCCATTTGCCACAGTCCCCAAAATACAATTGTATTGGGGATAAACCCAACGTCTCATACCAGGAGAAACTGTATGAGGACTCATTCCAGGACAACCGCTACAACGTCCATCCGGAATGTCGGGGTGATCAAACACTTCAAAGATATTTACCCCGGTGGCGCAGGCTCCAACCCTAGAGGATTTATCCAGTGGGGCGATCGCTTCTACTTCAGTGCCAACGACCCCCGGCATGGCTCAGAACTCTGGATCAGCGATGGCACACCCAGCGGAACTCATTTGCTCCAAGATATCTACCCCGGTGTGGGCAGCTCCTATCCCGTCGAGTTGACGCAGTTGGGTGACAAGTTCTATTTCAGTGCCACTGATAGCTGGCATGGGCAGGAATTGTGGCGAAGTGACGGAACCGCGATCGGAACCCAGCTATTTCAGGATTTGAATCCGTCTGGATCGACTGCCGGAAGTTCCACTATGGGGGCTTTTGTGGCAGTTGGGGATAAGCTCTATTTCAGTGCCTCCGTCAATGGAGTCAGTCCCGTGACCAATCTGTGGGTCACGGATGGCACAACCACTGGAACGCGATTGATGGTGAGCGGCAACGCTACATCTATTCCAAGACCATTGACTGCTTTTGGAGGCAACCTCTATTTCACGGATCTGTACAGCTTTGGGGCGATCGCTCCCACTACCGATACGATTCTGTGGAGCAAACCCATTCAGTTCGCCTCAACCCCCGTTGAGTTTCGAGGCAAGCTCTATTTCAGTGGTCATGACAGTGTGTATGGCGACGAAGTTTGGGTGAGTGATGGCACTGCCGAGGGGACTCAACTGCTCAAGGACATTAGCCCTTTGCATGCGAGTCCATCCGGCTTCACTGGGATGGGTGACAGGCTGTATTTCAGGGCAAATGACGGGGTTCATGGCAGCGAACTGTGGAGCACCGACGGCACTGCTCCGGGAACCCAACTCGTTCAAGACATCAACTCCGATGACAGTTCCTTACCTGCAAATTTCGTAGAGTTTGGTGGCAGGCTCTTTTTCAGTGCAACTGGAAGCCTGAACAACCGGGAATTGTGGGTGAGCGACGGCACGGCAGCAGGGACACGCCTCTTCAAAGACATTAACCCGACCCTCGTTGACCTGGACAGGACTGGAAACCTCACCAACAGTAGTTCAGATCCAGACTCGTTTATCCCATTCAACGGCAAACTCTATTTCGCCGCTGATGATGGCACGCATGGTCGAGAACTGTGGGTCACGGATGGCACCCCAACCGGAACGCGGATGCTTCAGGACATCAACCCCGGTCGCAATAGTTCCAATCCAGCCAATTTCGTATCGTTTGGCGGCAGGCTCTATTTTGAGGCAACCGATGGTTTTCACGGGGCTGAACTGTGGGTTCTCGATCCGGCAGGTGAAACCATTACAGGAACACCCAGACGCGATGTGTTGGATGGCAAAGCGGGAGATGATACCCTTTTGGGTTTAGGTGGCAACGACACTCTTGTCGGCGGCATCGGTGAAGACACCCTGGATGGCAGCACAGGCAACGATATATTACTGGCTGGCAATGGGGACGATCGCCTCTATGGCAACACAGGCAACGATCGCCTCTGGGGTGGCAATGGTCAAGATCTTCTTGCAGGTGGGGCGGGATACAACGTGTTAGTGGGCAACCAGGAACGCGATACCTTTGTTCTGCATCGGCAGGGATTTGCCCTAATTCGTGACTTTGAGGTGGGGAGCGATCGCCTCAGTTTACCCAGAGGATTTCGTCTGGGTAGCTTGGAGATTGGGCAACAGGGCAATGCCTCCGTTTTGGAATGGGGCGATCGCCCTTTAGCCAAACTTTTGGGCGTTCTGCCGTCAGAGTTGCGAGCCAAGTCTTTTGTCTAATGCCATTTCTATAAATTTCGGCTACCTATCCATGCCTCTGTAGGGGTGGTTTGCGAAATTGCTGCTTGCAAATATACTACGTCTATACTACAATTCGTAGTCTAGGACTTTTATGTGCGTGGATAATTTCTGAGGGTGGAATGTTGGTGGCGAGCTTATTCGCATTCACCACTGCCCATCTGAACTTGTGGAGTGAGATAGATATTCTGCCCACTGAACGGTGTAACCTCTAGTATTCATATCAATCGCAATCATCAACCCCTTGTAAAAGATCACCACCGGGCATGAAATTAATGCTGCTTTGACATCCGATCGCCCCTAAACACTGGAATTCCAGTTGCTCAAGAGATGTCACACTCAAGCGATTCCACAGCTTGGGTCAATTTGTGTGCCTTGTTGTGCACACATCTGAGTTGTCGAGTGATCCCTTGATCCTCACAACCGCATATATCTGACCCCACCGTTTCTTTGCCGGGGTCTTCAGGGAGGCAAATCGCATGGCAACGTTTCGAGATATAGTTCGCTATTTTTGGGCATACCGAGCGATCGCCCTGTTGAGTATCGCCGCCAGTAGTTTATTTGAAATCATCGATCTGATCGTCCCTTATGCGATCGGGCAAATTTTGAATGTCGTCTCCAATCAACCCGTTGATGGGGTATTGCAATACCTGACCAATGGCGTTGCGGCTCTGCTGCATGTGGAATCGGGGCGATCGCTTTCAATTGCCGTGTTGCTGGGTCTCATCTTTATCGTCACCGTCGTTCGTGCTCCCATCCAACCGTGGATTGGAGTTTGGTTTCACTGGGATATCGCCCTGCGTGCCCGTCGTGACCATACCGGACGGACGATCGCCAAAATTTTGACCCTGCCGTTGGAGTTTTACGACGAGAACAACCCCGGTCGGATTGCCGGACGGGTGGCTAGAGGGTTGTCAAACCACACCTGGACGTATCCTGAAATCGCTGGACAGTTGTTTCCTAAAATCTTCCGCATTCTCGGCATTTTCGTCGTGATCTGGTTAATCGAATGGCGCATTGCCCTGCTGTTTTTAGCATCCTTCGCCTTTATTCTCACGTTCACCTTGCGGAAGCTAAAACACCTGACCGACAAGGAAGAAGTGCTCGATCGCTATATGGAAAACACCGAGAGCCGCACCTCGGAAATCATCACCAACATCAAAACTGTCAAAGCGTTTGCCACGGAAACCGCCGAACTCAAGCGGCAACAACAGCGGCTTCAGCGCGAGTTTACCTTTGTCGATTACCGCATTCACCGGGGTTACGTGATGCTGTTTACCTGGCAACGCACGTTTATTCAAGCTTGCGTGTTCGGCATTTTGGGACTGACGCTGTGGGCAACCCTGAGCGGTCAGATCTCACTGGGGCATTTCATCACGACGCTCACCGTGTCCAGTATGGCGTACTCTGAGCTAGAGCCGATCAGTGCTCTGGCAGAAGTCTTTGCCCGTCGCTATGCCTCGATGTTGCGGTTCCACGAGTTCATGCAGTTGCCCAGTGGCACCGATGCTGCTGTGCTCGACCATCCAGAGGGAACACCGCAGTATCAATTCACCGGAAAAGTGCATTTTGAGAACCTTAGCTTTGGTTACGATCGCGATCGCCCCGTCCTACAAAACATCAACCTGTTGATTGAGCCTAACCAAACGGTGGCACTGGTGGGTCGATCCGGTTCCGGTAAATCAACGCTGGTAAAACTGCTGTTCCGCTACTTTGAGCCGCAGTCAGGACGCATCCTCATGGATGGGCAGGATGTGCGATCGCTGGATGTGACGGGTTATCGTCGGCGATTGGCGATCGTCCACCAGGAAGTAGACGTGTTTAACGGCACGCTGCTCGACAACCTCACCTACGGCAACCCCCACGCCACTCCAGAGGAAATCGAGTCTGCCTGTGCGATCGCCCGTGTGGATGAGTTCGTTCGTCTGTTGCCCCAGGGCTATAAAACCATCGTCGGGGAACGGGGGGTGCGCCTTTCTGGCGGTCAGCGACAGCGATTGGGCATTGCCCGCGCCCTGTTGGTGAATCCGGATGTGCTGGTGTTTGACGAAGCCACCTCTAGCCTTGACTACGAATCGGAGCGATCGATTCAACTGGCGATGCGGAGCATTCTCGGCACGCGCACAACCATCATCATCGCTCACCGACTCAGCACCGTTCGAGAAGCTGACAAAATCGTGGTGCTCGACAAAGGGCACATCCTGGAAGTCGGTAGCCACGAAGAGTTGCTGGCGCATGGCGGCATCTATCACCGTCTACACGCCTTGCAGGAAACAGGTGAGTTGCTGGGATGATGGTAAGGGAGTGATGGGGTAAGGGGGTGACAGAGTCATTCATCATTCGTCTGCTACTCCCCACTCCCCTTCCAGTGAACTTCTACAAAATTCGTTCAAGTTTTTCTGTAAAACAACCTGAATTGATCCACACCCTGTGTTAACATTATTAATCGTGGATAAGGCGGGTCGGTGCCCGAGTGGTTAATGGGGGCGGACTGTAAATCCGCTGGCTACGCCTACGCTGGTTCAAATCCAGCCCGGCCCATCCACGCGAGTGTCGTGAATTTTGAATTTTGAGTGGTTTATCCTTACTCAAAATTCAAAGTTCAACACTCAAAGCTAATCAGTTGCCCGTGTGGCTCAGTGGTAGAGCACACCCTTGGTAAGGGTGAGGTCACGAGTTCAATCCTCGTCACGGGCTTAGTCATACATTTGTTATTCATGCATTCAATCTACTCAGATGGCATCTTCGAGCGATCGCCCCTTGGAGAAATCAGGTATTCCCTTTTGTCGTTAACTTTTCACTGTAAAGTTTCAGTAAAGTAAATCCAGCTTGAGTTAAAGACTCTATCAAGTTTTCATATTTTTAGAGCAAATTGTGATTGCACAAACCCCTAGATTTCTAAATTTCGTACCAGAATGAGCACCGTTTGACACTTCATCAATTGGTGCTTCTCGAATGAAAAAATCGTTTTTAGGTCTTTCCGCTGCCACCAGTTTGGGTGTCCTTGCTTCGTTTGGCATCGGTGTACCTCAAGCTGATGCTGCTCTGCTAGTCGGTAATACGCGGGGCAATAATGTCCTTATTTTTGATGAACGCAGTGGTACTTTTGGGGGTGAATTCATTCCCGCAGGCACAGGTGGGTTGCAAGATCCGGATGACCTGACCTTCGGTCCAGATGGCAATTTATACATCACGAGTGGGAGTGCAACTTCTGGTGCAATTCTCAAGTTTGATGGCGAAACGGGTGAGTTTTTAGGCAGATTTGACCAAGGGGGAACACTGCTTCGTCCCTATGGTTTAGCGTTTGGTCCCGACAACAAGGTCTATGTCAGTAGCTTTCTCACAGACGAAATTCTGCGGTATGACGCGGTGACTGGAGAGTTTATTGATGTATTTGCATCCGGTGCAGGCACGGTTAATGGGTTAAACGGTCCCAATGACCTGCTGTTTGGAGCAGATGGTAGTCTCTTTGTCACTACTCAGGGCAGCGTGAGAGGGAGCTTCAGTGTCTTTTATGAAAGCCAGGTGTTGAAATATGACATTGCTACAGGGGCATCTAGCGTGTTTGTGCCACAGCCCGAACCATCCCCAGAGAGTTTTGGCTTTGTCAGCTTCTTAGGGCTCACTTTTGGTCCCGATGGTGATCTGTTTACCAGCGATTTTGCCAATGGCATTCGTCGTTACGATGAAATCACAGGTGAGCTAATAGACACGATTTCAACCAACTATACGGGTACGATTCCCAGTAACAACTTCATTGGTAATTTGACCTTTGACCCAAACAACATTCTCTATTCCGTTGGGTTTGACTTCACTCAAGGTAATCAGGGAGCTATTTTGCGCTTTGATGGCGAAACAGGAGATCCGCTACCATCCGATGGGCAGAGCAGTTCTGTCTTTGTGCCAACCAACCCTCTGTTAAGACGACCCATCGGGATTGCCTATTCACCTATTGTTGTTCCTGAGCCAGGACTGGCGATCGCCCTTCTGGTTTTGGGTGCGGCAGGGGTTGCATCCCGAACTAAACGCGATCGCTCTAACTCTTAAATCGAGTTTTGCTTGATGCTTAATCCCTGGAATCTTGAAGATTTCGGGGATTATAGCCGCAGCCACATTTGATGGGGCGGAGGCGAGTCAGAAAGCTACCTGGAATCAGGGTTTGAGTTGTAGCCTTTGTCCTAAGTTCTGTGATTCACAGATAGGGTTTGGAAATAAAACCAGGGGGGGTATGGGAGCTTCGCCCCCAGTCAGGGGTTCCACCCCTGCACCCCGAATTCCCACCCCTATTTACGACGAGTTGTACTAAGCTTTCTGACCAAAGCTATATCCCTGGTTTTGCATCTAAAGGATTAACCAAAGCATTTCAACCAGAAAGTGTGATCCAATGGAAATTATTTTTTGTAGATCTTTGATTATTTCTAAGTCAGAATGAATTGGTGAATTGAGGGATGATTGAATGAGCCAGTTTTTGACTGATGCTACCGCAGTAGCTGTTATGACCGGAGCGACTGCACTCTTAGCAGGTCTTGTTAGCTCTACCCCTCAAGACTCTTCTGCGAGATACCAGTGTGATCAACTCATAGAAGTGGCTAACAGAGCAGTAACTGAGGTGCAAGCCATTGTAACTAATGCTGACCCCCAAGATATCAACGCAATGACGCAAATCGCAGAAGTCGCAGAACAAGCTAGAGAATCAATGGAAGCTCTAGAACTTCCTGATGAGACTCTGCAAGGGTTGCAGCAACGGTTTGTGACAATGTATAGCGAGACAGGTTCGGCATCTCGTGCTCTTGCAACTGCTGTGAATGCCAACAACAATCAAGATGCAGAAAACGCTTATCAAGCTCTAAGAAGTGCCACCGATGCTGAAGCTCCTTTAGTTCGAGATGTGAATGCATATTGTGATGCATTCCCTGCAACTGATTCTTAAATGATGTATTAAACGAGTCTTAAATGAAGCGATAGCTCTGAAAGAGGCGATCGCTTATTCTGTGGGTGACGGTAAGGTAGAAGAGAAGAAGCATAGGGGAGCTAACAGCAGGAGGACGTGCAATATGAATGTATATGAGCGTCTAAAGGCAAAGCGAGAAGAGATTTTAGGCACAGCGGCAAAGCATGGTGCTTACAATGTCCGTGTTTTTGGCTCAGTCGCACGAGGAGAAGCCGACTCAGCAAGTGACGTTGATTTCCTGGTAGATATGGAGTCAGGACGCAGCTTGCTTGACCTCGGCGGATTGCTGATGGAATTGCAAGAGTTATTAGGTTGTGAGGTCGATGTTGTCACCGAAAAGGGACTACGCCAAAGAATCCGTGAACGAGTCCTTAATGAAGCGATACCCCTATGAGAGACGATCGCGAAAAGCTGCAAGACATTCTGGAGGCAATTGAACGCATCGATCGCTACGCTGTACAGGGAAGACAGGCATTTGAGCAAAACAAACATGGTTCATTCAAAACTTCAAATCATTGGTGAAGCATCTCGTGCCCTCTCTTCAACGATTAGAGATCAACATCCAGAAATACCCTGGACAAAGATGATCGGAATGCGAAACATTTTGACTCACAACTATTTTGAGATTGACTTTAGATATCGTTTGGGCTGTTGTAGAGCAAGAGCTACCAAATCTCAAGCAAGAGATAGAAGCTATTCTGCGATCGCTCTAGACGTTTGTAGCGATCGCCCAAAAAAGATCTCCAACTTCTTGAAGAAGTTGGAGATCTAGTTCTTTTAACGGGATTGTAAATTAGATTGTGTCAAAGGTCAGAAATGAGATCTAATGAACTACTAGACCCGAGACACTCGTACTATGACTTTTCGACCTGAACTCCTCGAT